>CAZWCK010000039.1:10332-11052 GCA_964632625.1 uncultured Oscillospiraceae bacterium | reverse complement strand
CGGAATATAAAATGACATCAGAAGATAAAGCTAAGTTTAAAGAATATCAGAAGAAAGTTGTTGAAAATGCAAAGATCCTTGCAAGAGAATTGATGGCTCGAGGCTTTGACGTGGTATCGGGAGGTACAGACAACCACTTGGTATTACTTAATGTGCTTAATAAGAATTTAACAGGCAAAGAAGCAGAAAGACTTCTTGATGATGCAAATATTACAACAAATAAGAATACTGTTCCAAATGATCCTAACGGACCGTTTGTTACTAGCGGAGTCAGATTGGGAACCCCTGCTATGACCACAAGAGGCTTTGGTGAAGCTGAAGTAATAAAAACAGTTGAGGCAATGGATTTGATATTGTCAAATCCAACAAGCGAAGAACATCATGAGATGGCTAGAAAGATTGTAAAGGAATTATGCGACCAATATCCATTATATAAGTAAGTTTAGTGGCAGAGTTTTTATTTGGACCTTGATAGTCTGAGGTGTTTAATCCAGGTTAATCAAGGTCCTTTTAATGTAAATTCAAAAAATTATCTTGGAATGCAGATTTTGGTACCATATCTAAGATTATAACAATCCAGATCAGGATTTGCATCTATAAGTGCATTTAAGGAAATTTTGTATCTCTTTGCAATCATATAAAGAGTATCACCAGCTTTTACAGTATATAGTGTTCCTTTGCAGGCAATATCAGGTTCAGATGGAGCAGGCGTTGGTTTAG
>CAZWCK010000039.1:1549-10232 GCA_964632625.1 uncultured Oscillospiraceae bacterium | reverse complement strand
GAGTAGGCATAGGCATAGGAGTAGGCATAGGAGTAGGAGTAGGCATAGGCATAGGAGTAGGCATAGGAGTAGGAGTAGGCATAGGCATAGGTTGTTGTGGTTTTTGATATGGACATTCAGGCGGTGCTTCCATATTAGGGGAATCAGCCTGTCTTGGGATACATAATTTTCTTCCTACCCTTAAATTATAGGGATTGCATATTCTGTTTGCTTGCATTAATAATGACACTGAAATGCCATATTCTTTTGCAATGGAATATAATGTATCGCCTGCTTTTACAGTATAAACATAGGCGCAGACATATTTTGTTGACATAAAAAAATCACCTCACGTAATTATTGGCTCGAAGCCTTATTTATAATATAGTATTTCAATTGACGCTGTTATGTGATAAAATACTTAAGGAATTCTGAAATTATTAACAGGATACTTGATGATGAAGGTGTATTATTATAGAATTAATAATTGTAATGACAAAAATGGAGGGGAATATATGAGGAGATTTTTTAATAATCCGATAAGTATAGGGTTAATAGCCGTCATGGCGTTTTGGGGAATAAAGTCACTGCTTACAGGAGATTTAGGAGCATGGTTTATGGCAAGAATGCTCATGCTTCCGGGAATAGTCATAGGACTGTCCTTTCATGAGTTTGCTCATGCGGCAGTTGCATATAAACTGGGGGATATGACACCGAAATTTCAAGGGCGTGTTACTACAAATCCTATGGCACACATTGATCCAATCGGATTTATTTCTCTGCTTTTAATTGGATTTGGTTGGGGAAAACCAGTACAAATAAATCCTAGAAGCTTTAAAAAGCCTAGGAGAGATGAGATGCTTGTTGCTATAGCAGGAGTAGCTATGAATTTGATACTAGCCATAGTTTTTATGATTGTCGCAGCTATTTTGCTAAAGGCGGGTGTGGGCTTTAGTTCAAAAGTAGAAGAACTTACTTTTCAGATGATAATATATATTGTACAAATAAACTTAATGCTTATGGCATTTAATTTGCTTCCAATACCACCACTTGATGGCTTTAATATTGTAACGGAGCTATTCGACTTAAGAAAATATGATATTTATTATACAATATATAATAATAGCATGATTATTTTACTTGCAGTAATAATGTTGAACATACCATCATTAATTCTATCGCCAATTATAGATGTCATTTTTTCAATATTAGCAAATATTTTTCTCTAAAAACATAGTTAGGAAATCGAGACAAGAAAACATAATTATACAGATGTCGGTTCAATGAATCGGCATTTTTTGTTTTTACTCCAATTTCAAAGTGATAGCCATTAAAAAATTATCAGCACTCTATACCGATGAGTGCTAAAAATGTGTTTACTTTTTGTTGATGAGGGTATAAAATAAATACAGAGATTAAAAATAATTATATATGCATTTGAATATGCCGAAGAAGAAAGAAGGGGATATGATGAATATTGAGAAATATACGCAAAATGCGCAGAGTATTATGATGGATTGTCAGAATATGGGGCTTGAATTAGGTCACCAGCAGCTAGATGTTTTGCATTTACATCTTGCATTGATCAAACAGCATCAGGGACTTATACCTAAACTGTTGAAAAACATGGAAGTGAATGTGGAAGAATTGATTGCAGAAATCAGTGCTGAGCTTGATAAACTTCCGAAGGTTTCTGGTGGTGTAGATAATCTTTATACAACAAGAGCGTTAGCAGAAGTATTAAATGCAGCTGAAAAAATTGCACAGAATTTTAAGGATGAATATGTGAGCGTGGAACACATGTATTTGGCTATCATAGAAGAGAAAGGTAGCATATCAGCGAAAATTCTCAAGAAACACAATATTACAAAGGATTTGTTTCTTGCCACATTATCCAAGGTCAGGGGAAACCAAAGGGTAACTAGCCAAAATCCAGAGGAAAACTACGATGCCCTTAACAAGTACGGTAGAGATCTTGTGGAGATGGCAAGAGAAGGTAAACTTGACCCTGTAATAGGAAGAGATGGGGAGATAAGACATACCATACAGATATTATCAAGAAGAACCAAGAACAACCCTGTACTTATAGGTGAACCAGGCGTGGGTAAAACAGCAGTGGTAGAAGGTTTGGCTCAGCGAATACTAAACGGAGACGTACCTGAAGGTTTAAAGGACAAGACTATTTTTGCTCTTGACATGGGAGCTTTAATTGCCGGTGCAAAATTCAGAGGAGAATTTGAAGAAAGATTAAAGGCAGTGTTGAATGAAATAGAAAAATCTCAGGGAAGGATAATATTGTTCATAGACGAAATCCATAATATTGTGGGGGCAGGAAGAACCGAGGGATCAATGGATGCAGGTAACCTGCTTAAGCCTAAGCTTGCAAGAGGAGAACTTCACTGCATAGGTGCAACTACACTTAACGAATACAGGAAGTATATAGAAAAAGATGCAGCACTTGAAAGACGTTTTCAGAAAATTTTGGTGGACCAGCCAACAGTGGAAGACACTATCTCTATATTGAGGGGATTGAAGGAAAGATTTGAGATACATCATGGGGTTAGAATAACGGACAACGCTTTGATTTCCTGTGCAGTTCTTTCTGACAAATATATCAGTGATAGATTTTTGCCGGATAAAGCTATAGATTTGATGGATGAGGCAGCTTCAAAGATTAGAATAGAGATAGACAGTTTGCCGGCAGAACTTGACGAAATTTCCAGAAAGATAATGCAGCTTGAGATAGAAAAGCAGGCACTTTCCAAAGAAACAGACAAAAATTCAAAGATAAGATTAGAGAATATTGAGAAGGAATTGTCGCAGCTAAAGGATGAAAATCAGGAAATGAGAGCGCAGTGGGAAAATGAGAAAAAGGCAATATCATTGGTCAAGGAAACAAAACAGCAGATTGAAGAAATCAAGCATAAAATTGAGAATGCTGAGAGACAATATAATTTAGAGAAGCTAGCCGAATTAAAATATGGTAAGCTTCCTGAACTTGAGAAAAAATTGGAGCAACAAAAAGAGACTGCAGATAAGGTAAAAGAAAATACTCTGTTGAAGGAACAGGTCAGCGAGGAAGAAATTGCAGAAGTAATATCAAGCTGGACAGGTATACCTGTAAGCAAGCTTGTGGAAACAGAGAGAGAAAAATTGATCAGATTACCAGAAATATTGCATAACAGGGTAATTGGACAAGATGAAGCTGTAACTTCTGTGTCAGAGGCAGTATTAAGAGCAAGGGCAGGGCTGAAAGATGCAAACAGGCCAATAGGTTCCTTCATATTTCTGGGTCCTACCGGCGTAGGAAAAACCGAACTTGCAAAGGCTCTTGCAGAGGCTCTGTTTGATTCTGAAAAAAATATTATTAGAATTGATATGTCAGAATACATGGAGAAGCACTCTGTATCAAGACTTGTTGGAGCACCTCCGGGATATGTGGGCTATGATGAAGGCGGTCAGTTGACTGAGGCGGTAAGAAGAAAACCGTATAGCGTAATACTTTTTGATGAGATAGAGAAGGCACACCCGGATGTATTTAATATATTGTTACAGTTGCTTGATGATGGCAGACTTACAGACAATCAGGGAAGAACAGTGGATTTCAAGAATACTATAGTGATAATGACTTCGAATATAGGAAGCCCTATTCTGATTGACAGTATTAATGAAGAAAATTTGAGTGGAAACGGGTCGAGAGGTGAAGATGTAACAATAGGTGAAGATATAAAAAATCAGGTTTTAGAAGAAATGAAGATGTATTTTAGACCTGAATTTCTAAACAGAATTGATGACACTGTGGTATTTTCACCATTGTCCTTGCAACAGATTTTGAAGATAATAGATCTTTCTATGATTGAAATTGAAAAGAGATTAGCTAACAGAAACATTACCTTGAAGCTTACACAGGAAACCAAAAATAGAATAGCAAGGGAATCCTACGATCCTGCATATGGAGCAAGACCAATAAAGAGATACCTGCAGAAAAATATTGAAACTGAAATCGCAAAGAAACTTGTTGCAGGAGAAATATCCGATGGAGAGACGGTAACATTATAATTATGTTGCATCAGGAAGTATTGCAATAAGCATAAGGTGGTTTTTGCTAACAAATAGAATAATAAAAATATCAGTATTTCATTGCTTATTGGCGTAGATTATTATATAATCAAATGTCAAACAAAAAATATTAATTGTTAATAAACGATAATAGGCTGGATAATTGTTGTTCAGACTATTTAAGCGGTATGAGAACGGAAACGTAATTGAACCTAAAAACGAAAGGAAATGAATGGAAAATTTAAAATTTAATGAGATGAATCTCTCTGAACAGATGCTTAAGGCGTTGAACGAGATGGGGTTTGAAGAATCTACGCCAATACAGTCAAAGGGAATCCCAGAAGTAATGGCAGGAAGGGATATTATAGGACAAGCACAGACAGGAACAGGGAAAACCTGCGCCTTTGGAATACCTGCAATAGAAAAGATAGATCCTAAACTACAGGGAGTGCAAGTGTTAATACTTTGTCCTACCAGAGAGCTTGCAATACAAGTATCAGAGGAATTAAAAAGACTTTGTAAATTCAAAACAAATATTAAAACATTACCAATATATGGGGGGCAGTCCATTGACAGACAGATAATGGCGCTCAAGAAAAATCCTCAGATTATAATAGGTACACCGGGAAGAGTAATGGATCATATGAGAAGGCGAACTCTTAAGTTTAAGGACCTTAACATGATTGTTCTCGACGAAGCAGATGAAATGCTCAACATGGGATTTAGAGAAGACATTGATACCATATTGGAAGGAATGCCAGAAGAAAGACAGACTCTTCTTTTTTCCGCGACCATGCCACCAGCAATTTTAGAGATTACAAAGCTTTATCAAAAAGAGCCAGAGTTAATTAAGACAGTTCACAAAGAATTAACCATACCAACCATTGACCAGTATTATTTAGAAGTCAGAGAGGGTTCAAAGCTGGAGCTACTTTGCAGACTTATAGATGCTAATAATTTAGAACTTGGGATAGTTTTTTGTAATACCAAGCGTAAGGTAGACGAGGTTTGCACTGCTCTTCAGGCAAGAGGATATCAGGCAGAGGGACTTCATGGTGATATGAAACAGACTGAACGTGACAGAGTCATGAATAAGTTTAGAAAAGGTCTTGTAAACATACTGATAGCAACAGATGTGGCAGCAAGAGGAATAGATGTAAATAATGTGGAGGCTGTATTTAATTATGACCTTCCAAGTGATGAGGAATACTATGTTCACAGAATAGGAAGAACGGGCAGAGCTGGGCATAAAGGAGTTTCATATTCTTTCGTATTTGGTAAGGACATTTATAAATTAATGGATATTCAACGTTATACCAAGTCAGAAATTTCACAAATTAAACCACCAAGTCGTTCAGATGTATATGAAGTGCAGACGGAATTGGCAATTGAAAAAATTGTAACTGCTTTGAATGAAGGTGGCTATAGTAAATTTACCAGTATTATTGAAAAAATCATAAATGATTCTGAGAATGCAACAACCTTGGATGTGGCGTCTGTGCTTTTTGGAATGGCTTTTGAGCAATTTGATGCTAATAAATATGAAGATAATGACCTCGATGATGAGGAGATGAACTATAATAGGGAGGGCATGGTAAGGTTATTCATGAACGTGGGAACTTTGGACAATATACAGCCTAAAAATATTGTTCAAGGGATAGCTTCTAAATGTGATATTCCAGGCAAATTGATTGGAGAAATAGACATTCATAAACAATTTACCTTTGTTGAAGTGCCAGCACAGTATGCAGATAACGTACTTCGTGCAATGAGCGATTTTACTCACAAAGGCAGAAAAGTATCTGTGGAAAAAGCAGCAAAGAGACAGAGAAACAAACCTAAAAGTGGTTCGGGTAGAGGAGAAAAGTCATACAGAAGTGATAAATCATATAGAAATGATAAGTCAAAAAACAGATCTTCTTCAAAAAGAAAGAGCTAATGACAGCCTAAAAACAAAGGCTAATGTTAATTGACATATGTTCAAAACATTGATATAATAAGACTATGAATATTGGTAATGTTGAATGAAAAATATTTCCATTATAAATGGATGTTGGAGGTAAGGGCTTTGTCAAGACCGGTAAAATGCAGAAGAGTATGTTGCATGCCCGATACTGCTTTCTTTGCTCCCTTTGATTTAAATAATGAACAAAATCAAGAGGTAGCAGACATAATAATGACTGTAGAAGAGTTTGAAGCACTCAGGCAAATGGATTATCATAGCCTGACTCAAGAAGAGTGTGCCCAAAAGATGTGCGTTGCCAGAACTACATTGCAGAGGATTTATGCTCAGGCTAGATACAAGATGGCACAAGCGCTGGTCGAAGGTAGACCTCTTAGGATCCAGGGTGGAAATTTCAAGGTTTGCGATGGAAGAGAAAAATTTTGCGGATGCACAAAATGTCATCTGGAAAAGAAAAATTCATTTGAAAAGAAAGGCAAGAATCATGAGTGAAAATTGTAGTGGAAGCTGCAACTCCTGTGGAGAAAATTGCAGTGAAAGAAAAGAACCACAAAGCTTTTTGCTGGAGAGTAATGAGTACAGCAAGGTAAAGAAAATCATAGGTATTGTAAGTGGCAAGGGAGGTGTTGGAAAGTCTCTGGTTACTTCTATGCTTGCAGTGCAGATGAATAAGCAGGGTAAGAATATTGCAATATTGGATGCAGATATTACAGGACCTTCAATTCCAAAAATTTTCGGTTTGAAAGAAAAAGCTGGCTCACATGATGGCAAATTTATTATTCCTGTTGAAACCCAAAATGGAATAAAGATAATGTCTGTAAATCTATTACTTGAAGATGATACTGATCCTGTGGTATTCAGGGGGCCTGTTATTGCTGCCACAGTAAAGCAATTCTGGACAGATGTAATTTGGGGAGATGTTGATTATATGTTTGTTGATATGCCTCCGGGAACAGGAGATGTACCTTTGACAGTATTCCAGTCACTGCCAATAGATGGAATCATAGTAGTGGCATCACCACAGGATTTGGTTTCCATGGTAGTAGAAAAGGCTGTAAAGATGGCAAAGATGATGAACATTTCAATTCTTGGAGTTGTTGAAAACATGAGTTATGTTGAATGTCCTGATTGCAAGAAGCAGATTAAAATATTTGGGGAAAGCCATATAGACGAAGTTGCAAAGCAACATGGTTTGGAAGTGCTTGAAAAACTACCTATAGATCCTATTATTGCGGAAAGCTGCGATGCAGGAACAATTGAAAATTGTCCAATCTCTAAGATGGAAAAGATAATTAGTAAATTATAAGTTCTGTAATCAGATTTACAAGTATATTGGCTTGCTACTGCAAGAGGGTATGATTCAATGTAGTATAATAGCATCTGCAAGTAAACCACTAAAAATACAAAATCGACAGGAAAGTTCTTGCCGATTTTTTTGCTTTATTATTATTTAAGAAATATTGATTGTGGCCTTGACAAAATTCTGGATTGCTTTTGATATATATCTTATTAATTACTAGATTTGTGTTGGTACAATAGGCGAAGAGCATTAATTATTGCAATTATCATTACTCCTACATCGGCAAATACAGCCAACCACATATTTGCTATGCCGATTGCACCTAGTATGAGGATTAAACCTTTTACAGAGAGGGCAAGAATAATATTCTGATGGACTATTTTCATGGTTTTTTTAGAAAGCTCAATGGCGGTTACAATTTTGGGAAGTTTATCATCCATTATAACTATGTCAGAAGCTTCAATAGCTGCATCTGAACCAAGAGCCCCCATGGCAAGGCCAACATCTGCTCTTGATAAAACAGGGGCATCATTAATTCCATCACCAACAAATACTAATGTTTCTTTATTCTTCTTTTGTTTTAACAAATCTTCTATTTTTAAAACCTTACCATCAGGTAAAAGATTGGTATATATTTCGTCAAGCAGAAGTTCCTTCCCAACAGAATCTCCCACAATTCTCATATCACCCGTAAGCATAACGGTTTTTTCAATACCAAGTGCTTTTAGATTTTTGATGGTATCCTTTGCATCAGGTTTGATTTGATCAGATATTACTATATGTCCCATATATTCATCTTCCATAGCAATATGCACGGTAGTTCCAACATTATGGCATGGATGCCAATTAACTCCTATTCTATTCATAAGTTTATCGTTACCTGTATATATTGTATTACCATCAATTATTATCTTGATACCCATTCCGGGTATTTCTTCTATTTTACTCAAACGGGATTTATCAATATCTTGACCATATGTCCTTACAATTGATTCTCCAATAGGGTGGTTGGAATAGCTTTCTGCTTCAGCGGCAATATGCAGGAGCTCCTCTTTGGAAATTCTTTCGGGATGAACTGAGGTTACTTCAAATGTACCCTTTGTAAGCGTTCCTGTTTTGTCAAATACAATGGAACAGAGATAACAAGAGCACAAGGACAGGATACAACAAGAAAAATCAAAGCTCTGTTAAACCATTCTCCCCATTCCTGAGAGAAAAACAAAGGAGGAAGAATTACTAGAAGTACAGCACCAATTACAACGCAAGGAGTATAATATCTTGCAAAGTGGGTGATAAAGTTTTCGGTTTTTGCCTTCTTGGCTGAGGAATTTTCCACAAGGTCAAGAATTTTGGATACGGTTGACTCTGAAAATTCTCTTGTC
>CAZWCK010000039.1:0-1539 GCA_964632625.1 uncultured Oscillospiraceae bacterium | reverse complement strand
GAATTTTGGATACAGTAGATTCCTTATAAGTAGAACGTACTTTTATTTGAATAACGCCAGTTAGATTTAGAGAACCGCTAATTACAAGATCACCAATGGTTTTGTCTACCGGCAACGACTCTCCCGTGAGAGCTGAAGTGTTTACAGAAGCAAAGCCTTCACAGATGATTCCATCTAAGGGGATTTTTTCTCCCGGTTTTACAAGTATTGTTTCATCGATTTTTACTTCATCAGGTGCAATTCTAAGTTCTTTTCCCTGCCGAATTACAGTGGCATAATCAGGACGTATATCCATGAGAGCAGCAATGGATTTCCTGCTTTTTCCGACGGCAATTCCCTGAAAGAGCTCACCTGTCTGATAAAACAGCATAACAGCTACCGCCTCGGGGTATTCAGCAATGAAAAAAGCACCAATAGTGGCAAGAGCCATTAAAAAGTTCTCATCAAAAATCTGTCCGTGAAAGATATTTCTGATTGCCGACCATAATACATCATAGCCTATAATTCCATACGGAATTAAAAATGCTATAAATTGAATATAACCATTAAGCGGCAAAGCCCATATAAAAATAAGCAGTATAGCCGAAAGAATTATTCTTGCTAAATTGTTTTTTTGTCTTTGTGTCATGTTAATCTCCGTTACTTGTTTACAAATAGTTATAAGTTTGTCATACTATTCTGCTATAGGATGGCTTAAATTTTTAATAGATTTGTAATTAAAATTTATAATTCAATTTTGCATCCGGGCTCAATCTTTTTACAAATTTTTACTACCTTTTGCATTATTTCATCAAAAGAATTTTCATCTGCTTCAATCAATAATTTTCCAGTAAAAAAATTTATAGAAGCAGTGTGGATACCTTTAATTTTATTAATATTAACTTCCATCTTAGATACACAATGTGCACAATCCAAATTTTTTAATTCAAATATCTTTTTCATTTTATTCCTCCATTTTTGCTAGTTTTATAATTTATATGATGTAATAATTATTCTGTAATATGTTCAAAGCCTTGATCAATTATTGAGCGCACATGATTATCGGCAAGAAAATAGTATATTGTCTTGCCCTCTCTTCGATTATCCACCAGTTTGTTATCTCTCAAAACCTTAAGTTGGTGGGAAATAGCAGATTGAGTCATGTTAAGAAGCTCTGCTATTGCACATACGCATAATTCGGATTCAAATAATATATACAGTATTTTCATCCGGGTAGTATCACCAAAGACTTTAAATAAATCTGCCAAATCGCATAGAATCTCGTCTCGAGGCAAATCTTTTTTTACAGCACAGACCGCTGTTTTATGATCGTGAGTTTCTTTCCCCATAATATATGAGTATCCTTTCATATGAATGTATATTCATATATTAAACCAGAATTTCTTGTTTGTCAACAGCTAAATTTAAAAGTATAATTTTTTGTTTTTGTGACAGAATATTAAAAGATAATTTTCTAAAAGGAGATAAGAAATGGATAAAAAGAGAAAAGATAAAAACATCTACTTTGGTGTGGAGAAACAGGATAATATTATGAATAGC
>CAZWCK010000038.1:0-12148 GCA_964632625.1 uncultured Oscillospiraceae bacterium | reverse complement strand
TGCATTAATACATCATCCTGACAAATTTGGTATACAAATCATCTACCTTAATTGTAAGTCTTTCGTGATATCTAACTCCCAAGAAGCATAAAATCACGGCTATAACCGCCAGAACACATATTCCAAAATAACTTCCTTTATTGAACATGCTGCCTACCATTATTCCTGCCATCATTGCAGGTGTTCTTGCCACAAGAGAAAGAATGCAAAATGGCTTCAACTTCATATCAGAAACTCCTGCTGCATAGTTAAACAAGTCCTTTGGAATCCCCGGTATGAGGTAAATCATGAACACAATAATAAATGCTCGTTTAGTATTCAACTTGTCAATAAATTTGTTAAAGCGTTTTTCTCCGAACAAGACATGAAGAGCATCTCTTCCAAGGATTCTAGCAAGATAAAAAGTAATTATAGTACCAAGAGCGATTCCTATAAGGGCATAAAGATAACCTAGCCAAAATGAAAAGGCATATCCTCCTGCAAATTGCAAGGCCTGTCCCGGAATAATGCATATGATAATCTGCAGGACTTGTAAACCTATATATACAAATATGCTAGCTGTTTCGTACTGCAAAATAAATGCATTCATGTCATCTAAACTTTTAAATTGTTCTAAGGCTTCACCGTGAAATAAATATATATATATTGGTATTCCAATCAATATAAGTATCAGTACCACAAATTTCAAAATAGTAAAAAGTAAATTGATTTTTTTCTTCGTACGACTGCTTATCCTCTTTTTTTCTGTCATAACCTTTCCCCTGCTTTAGAAAACTTTTGTTCTCTTTTATCCTAAATCTAATAATTATTGCTAGCTCACGTATAAATTTTACCCTAAAAATCCGATATTTAATAGGTTTTGGTGCTTTTTTTGTTTGTTTAGTAGTAACTTATCCTAATTCTTATATTAAATACTCGCTCACGTATAAAAACAAACTAATATTTATACGTGTGAAAGCAAAAACCAGTTAATTTATGATAAATGCCAGCCAAAACACGTTCCAAACGATTCAAATTATCTAAAAACTACAATAAACCAACAAATTTCCAATATATTTATACGTAGAAAGTCAAAAACTAGTCAAATTATGATAAATGCCAACCAAGACACCATTCAAATCAAGCAAAACCTGTAATAACCCAACAAATTAGTTTTCACAATTCAACAATTGTTTATCAATCAAGGCTTGTATTGCTTTAATTACTCCAAACTTGGAATGCTCATAAGTAAGTCCTCCCTGAAAATATACTATATAAGGTGGTCTGATCGGTGCATCGGCACTCAGCTCTATTGATGAGCCTTGAACAAAAGCTCCTGCTGCCATAACAACCTTATCTTCATATCCAGGCATTTCCCATGGAACAGGCGCAACATGTGAGTCAACTGGTGCTGCGGCCTGTATACCCTCACAAAATGCTACAACAGCATCAGGGTTATTCAATTTTACAGCCGCAATTATATCACTTCTTGTGTCTTCTGGTTTTGGACATACTTCATAACCAAGGTTTTCAAATACCTTACTACACAAAATAGCACCTTTTAAAGCTCCATTTACAGTCTTTGGAGCAAGGAACAAGCCTTGTAGCATGGTTCTTGTCTGCCCAAATGTCAAACCACACTCCCCTCCTATTCCAGGACAGGTCATCCTGTAGGAAATGCTTTTGATCAAATCTTCACGACCTACAATATAGCCTCCGGAAAGAACGATTCCCCCACCCGGATTTTTTATAAGCGATCCTGCCATTATATCAACACCAACTTCCGTTGGTTCTTTTATATCCAAAAATTCACCGTAGCAATTATCTGCCATGCATATAATATCTGATTTTATGGCTTTTACAAATTCAGCCCATTCTTCTATCTGCGGTATAGTTATAGCTTTTCTCCAAGCATACCCTGTGGCACGCTGAACACAAACCATTCTGGTTTTGTCAGATATTGCTGCCTCTATTTTTTGCAAATCAATATTACCATCCGGCTTTAAATCTACCTGCTTGTAGGTTATTCCAAATTCCTTCAAGGAACCCATTCCTTCTCCTCTTGTACCTATTACTTCTTCAAGAGTATCATATGGCCCACCGGTACAGTAAATCATCTCATCTCCCGGTCTTAGTATACCTGAAAGTGTCAATGCTAATGCATGAGTACCATTAACTATCAAAGGTCTTACAAGCGCTGATTCAGTCTTGAAAACATCGGAATAAACCCTTTCTATGGCATCTCTTCCGGGATCATCATAGCCGTAGCCTGTGTTCCATGAAAAATGCATATCACTAATTTTATTTTTCTGAAAGGCGGCAAGAACCTTGTATTGATTATAGGCCATTATATCATCTTGTTCTTCAAAGAGATGCTGAATCTGCTTTTCTGCTTCATCTATCTTGTCCAAAATAATTGGGTTAATTTTCATTTCCTTTGCTAATAACTCATAAGTGTTTTTCTTCATTTCTTCGTTCCTTTTCCCATTCCATTCCTTTTACTAATTCTCTTTTTGTATTCATTTTGTGAGCTGCATATAATTGAGTAGTTGTAACCTGCTCGTGATCCAAAAGTGCTTGAACATCATATACTGAGTTTCCTCGTCCGATGAGACTGGTTGCTGCTGTAGCTCTTAGCTTATGTGGGCTGTATCCGGATTTTTGAGAGGTTCTGAGCCCTATCGCTGTGTATTTTTTTACCAGCTCCCGTATTTGCCTTTCCGTCATTCTCTTACCTTGAAGAGACAAAAACAAGGCATCCTTGTTCTCTTCATCTAATATATCATCTTTCACCCTTTCCTCATTAATGTATTCTGAAAGAACTATCTCTGAGGATTCATTCAGGGGCATTATTGACTCTTTGCCTCGTTTTCTGTATATTTTAAATTCCCCTCTGGAAAAATTAACTGAAGAAATATTCAGTTGTTGCAATTCTGATAGTCTAAGACCATAGGTCAGAAAAAGTATCAGTATTGCCTTATCTCGTTTCTTGGTTTTTTTCCAGTACTCTATTTGTTTGTCAGTTAGGCCTTCTCCATTTTCAACTGCATCCAGCATTATCATTACCTCATCGTCTTGCAATGCTTTTATTTCCTTTTCCCCTGGTTTTTGAACTTTGATGGGGTTAAAGGCATCGGTAATGTTTTTGCTTATTATTTCATCTCTATAGAGGAACTTAAAAAGCACGGAAATTGAAGATTTCTTCCTTGCCAGAGTCTTGTTCTGGTTTTCGTATATGGTAATAGTTTTGTCTGTTGCAACTTGATAACGTCTACAGTAATCTATAAAAAAGTTTACGTCCTTTGCTTTTATTTTGTCAAAATCATTGGCTGTAATATCTTTTATGTTACTAGCTTTAGTAAACTCAGGTTCGTCAATAAGATACTTACAGAAAAATTTTATGTCATGAAGATATGCAAGTCTTGTCATTGAAAGAACATTGCCTTTGAGGTACATGAAAAAACTACGCATAAAGCTAGGTAATTCATTTTCAATGCTTTCGCATTCCATAATAATATCATTTTCTTTTTTTACAACATTGTCTGGTCTATCACTTTTGTTGTGTATTATTATTCGTTTTTTGGGAGCCATGATAATATATCCTCCAATGCCACCTGGTCATTTTCATAAGAAGACAAATCAAACCATTTCATGTCTTCATATCGCTTGAACCATGTTATCTGACGTTTTGCATATCGCCGTGAGTTTCTTTTTACTAAATTAACAGCTTCATCAAGCTCATATTCTCCGTTCAGGTAACCGATTATTTCCTTGTATCCGATCCCCTTCATAGATATGTTGTCTTCTGTAAGTCCCATTTTCATAAGCCCTTTTATTTCTTCAACTAACCCCATATCCATTAAAATATCAACTCTTTGGTTTATTCTATCATAAAGAATTTCCCTATCTCTGATAAGACACAGCATAATAACATCGTAATCTTTGGTTTTGACAAATGATTCAGTAAAAGGTTTAATACCTTCTCCATAATTTTGAGAAACCTCCAATGCTCTTATAACTTTTTTTAAATTATTAGGATGTATTCTTTCTGCCGCAAGACTGTCGTATTTCTTGAGAACCTCATGAAGATATAAACAACCTTTTTCTTCTGCTATTTTCTCTAATTCCTTTCGGTAACTGTTCTCAACAGGTGGTGCAGAAAAATCCATATTATAAATCAAGGAGTTTATATATAAGCCTGTCCCTCCCGAAATAATAGGCTGTTTGCTCCTGGCAAAAATATCATTTATTGCTATCTTAGCTCTTTTCTGATACTCAACTACTGAAAACGGCTCTTTTGGATCTATTTCATCAACAAGGTGATGCTTTGCCATAGACATTTCCTCTTTGGTGGGCTTAGCACTTCCTATATTCATATACTTGTATAATTGCATTGAATCGGCAGAAACTATCTCTCCGTCCAATCTATTTGCAATATCTATTGCAAATTTCGTCTTCCCTACTGCAGTCGGCCCTGCTACTACTATGATTGTCTTTTCCATAATTCTATATCCTTCTAAACATTTTTTCTATTTCATGTTTCGTCATTTTGATGAAGGTTGGTCTGCCATGAGGGCAAGAATAAGGATTTTTGCATTTTGATAAATCTAAAATTAATTGGTTTATTTCAGAAATATCAAGAATTTGATTACCCTTAACTGCGCTCTTACATGCATTTGTAGCTATTTTCTCCAGTTTTCTTGGGTCCTGTATGTTCATTTTATCATCAATATTTTCTACAAAGTAATTAATAAAGTTTTCAGCCTCCTTCAATTCCATGAATATTGGAATACCTTTGACGATAAGTGTCCTTGGTCCAAATTCCTCTACCTCATATCCAAAGCTTTTCAATAAATCAATCCATTTTTCTGAGGTCACCTTCACACTATATGGAACTTCTACTGTAAAAGGAGTAAGTATAGGTTGTATTACTTTCTCGGAAGCTTCATATTGAGAAACAAATCTTTCAAAAAAAATTCGTTCATGTGCAGCGTGTTGGTCGATAAGATAAAAGGTATCATCATCAACAAGAGTAATGTATGTAGCAAAAATAGAACCTAAAACTCTTAGCTCTGAAAATTCAAAAGGTCTTGAAGCTACTGGTATTTCAATACTTTTTGAAGTTGATTCATCTGACTCAGCAAGTTTCTGCCCCCTATATGTCGACAATATATTCTTTATGTCAACCTGTTCCTCTTTAATATTTATTGTTTCAGGTTTGCTGTTTTCCGGCTCTAAAGGGGTTTTAACCTTCTCTTTATTGCTTGCAACACAGTCTTTAACGCTAGAAGAATACAAAAACTCATTCTTCTCCTCCTTTATGATGGAATTATTATTGCTTATCTTAAAAATATCATCTTTTCTGACCTGAGGAATTGCTTCCTTTGAAGAAAGAGCCTGTCTTATTGCCTCTGTTACAAATTCAGAAACCAATATCTCATCATTAAACCTTACTTCCCTTTTGTTCGGATGTATATTTACATCTACCATATCTGGTTCAATTTGAAGGAATAAATATGTAATCGGAAATTTTCCTTCAAATAATCGGTCAGAATATGCTTTTGAAATAGCGGCATCAACAATTTTATTCGAAACTACCCGCCCATTAACAAAGAGAATCTGACTTCTTTTGTTGGTTTTGCTTACCTTTGGAGTTGAAATATAACCTTCTATCTGCAAATAGCCTTCTACTGAATTTAATGCAATTAAATCACTTCCCACATTTTGGCCATAAACAGTCATAATATTGTTAAGCCTGTCACCTCTGCCATTTGTGAAAAATAAATTAACTCCATTATTTATCATTCTTATTTTAATATCCTTGTAGGCAAGCGCAATCTGAGAAATAAAATCAATTATTACACTGCTTTCTGAGGCATCAGATTTCATAAATTTCTGTCTGGCAGGTGTATTGTAAAATAAATCAGTCACAACCACAGTAGTTCCCTCAGGGCAACCAATAGCTGTACTTTCAGCTACGCTGCCCCCTCTTATTACAACTTTACAGCCTGTTCCTTCCTCTCTTGTCTTTGTTATCAATTCTGTGTTAGAAACAGCCGCAATGCTGGCAAGAGCCTCTCCTCGAAAACCTAGAGTCACAATATCATTTAAGTCCTTATCAGAAATAATCTTTGAAGTTGCATGTCTTTCGAAAGCAATTATTGCTTGATCCTTCGGTATTCCACATCCATCATCTGTTATACGGATATAGGACTTACCACCGTTTTTAATTTCAACGGTGATAGTTTCGGCACCTGCATCTATTGAATTTTCCACAAGCTCTTTGACAATTGACAGTGGTCTTTCTATAACTTCACCTGCTGCTATTTTGTCAGAAACATCTTTTGATAATAATCTAATCATCTGCTGCATCCTTAAGTTCTTCTAAAATCTTGAAAGCCTCTGATGGTTTAATTTCCATTAAATCCAATGCCTTCAAACGTTCCACAACTTTGTTCGGAGCAAAGCTAAAGAAAGATATTTGTTCATTTTCCTTTGCATTGCTCTCTTTTGTAACCACACTTAGTTCCTTATTTTCTTCCAATTCCTGAAGCTTGTCCTTTGCCCTTTCAATAACACTGTAGGGTACTCCTGCAAGCTTTGCCACATGAATTCCATAACTTCTGCTTGCACTTCCCTCAACAATTTTATGTAAGAATACTATATTTCCGTTTTCTTCTACAACGCCAACATTGAAATTCTTGAACCCGGTCAATTTTCCCTCAAGAGAAGTAAGCTCATGATAATGAGTTGCAAAAAGAGTTCTTATATGCTTTGTACTGTTGCACAAATGTTCCACAACAGCCCATGCAATAGACAAGCCATCGTAAGTGCTTGTACCTCTTCCAATTTCATCCAGGATTATAAGGCTTCTATCGGTGGAGGCATTTAAAATATATGCCAGTTCACTCATCTCAACAAAGAAGGTACTCTGTCCTTGCGCTAGATTGTCAGAAGCTCCTATTCTGGTAAATATTCTATCCACTACTCCTATTTTGGCATATTCACAAGGAACAAAGCACCCTGCCTGTGCCATAAGTACTATTAATGCGGTCTGTCTCATGTAGGTAGACTTTCCCGCCATGTTAGGTCCTGTTATAAGAAGCATAGAGGAATCCGAATCATTAATATAAATATTGTTAGACACGAATAGTCCATTTTTAATTGTTTGTTCAATAACCGGGTGTCTTCCCTTTTCAATGAAAAGCTCTTTTTCTTCTGTAACAACAGGCTTTACATAGGATAACTCACTGCTTACCTCAGCAAAAGAAATAATTACATCCAGAGCTGAAATTGCAGAAGAAGTTACCTGTATCTCTCCTATAAAATCTTGTATTTTTTCTCTCACGTTTACAAAAATATCATATTCCAGCTTGTTGATTTTTGCTTCTGCATTTAGTACAAGGCTTTCTGTTTCTTTCAATTCAGGGGTAATAAACCTTTCACAGTTTACAAGAGTCTGTTTCCGTATATAGTTTTCAGGAATTAAATCAAAGTATGATTTGGTTATTTCAAGATAGTAGCCAAAAATCTTGTTAAATCCAACTTTTAGATTCTTAATACCTGTTCTTTCTCTCTCTTTTCCCTCCAATGCAGCTATCCAGCTTTGAGAATCCTTTATGGAGCTTTTTAGGTGATCAAGTTCTTCAGAAAAAGAATCCTTGATAATGCCACCTTCCTTGATGGTAAAAGGCGGTTCTTCGGAAATTGAGTTGCTTATGAGTTCGCATACACTTTCCAGAGGATTTATGTCTTTGTTTATGTTTCTTAACAGTGTACTTGAACTGTTAAATAAATCCTGCTTAATTTCGGGAAGAACATACAAAGAATTTCGAAGAGCTATTAAATCTTTTCCATTTGCATTACCGCAGGCAATTCGTCCTGCTAATCTTTCCAAATCATAGATTTTTTTCAATGCTTCTTTGGTATTGTTGCGCATAAGAAAATCATCTGACATTACCTCTACGGCATCAAGCCTTTCATTTATTTCAGATGCCTTATTTAGCGGTTCCCTTAGCCATTTTTTCATCTTTCTTGAACCCATTGCCGTATGAGTTTTGTCTAAAACTCCTAGCAAGGACCCTTGTATTTTTTTATCGTATAATGTCTCTGTAATCTCAAGATTTCTAATTGTAGCCTTGTCAAGAGACATGTGTTTTCCAATTTCGTAGAAATTAATATTCTTTATATGACACAAACTCTGCTTCTGCATCTCAAAGAGATATATCAAAAGAGCCCCAAGGGCAGTCTGTCCACATTTTATATCTGATATTCCAAGCCCTTTCATGCTTTTAACATTGAAATGTCTCAAAATAGTATCTGTTATAGTATCTTCCTTGTAATAATTTTCATCAAGACAATTAAAAAATGCATCAATATTAAGTTCAATTTCCTCCATCGAGTATTGATCTGCATAGCTTTTATTGATAAGCACTTCTTTTGCTTTTATTTTCACTAATTCATTAACGAGTATTTCTTGAGAATTTTCTTCTCTGAATTCAGTTACATTCAATTCCCCTGTAGAAATGTCACAGTATGCAATTCCCATATTATTGTCGTTTGCAAATACAGAGCATATATAATTATTTTCATTTTCCTTAAGCATACTTTGACTTGTAACTGTACCCGGAGTAACAATTTGAATCACATCTCTTTTTACAAGCCCCTTTGCCATAGCTGGGTCTTCTGTTTGCTCACAAATTGCAACCTTATAACCTTTACTTACCAACTTAGCGATATAATTCTCTGCGGAATGAAAAGGGACTCCGCACATAGGAGCCCTTTCCTCTTGTCCGCAATTTTTTCCTGTCAATGTTAATTCAAGTTCTCGTGATGCAAGAACTGCATCCTCAAAAAACATCTCATAAAAATCGCCTAGTCTGAAAAACAGGATACAATCTCGATGTTTATCCTTTATATCCATATACTGCTGCATCATTGGTGATAATGCCATAAATCCTGTTCCCTCCAACATTTATTGAGACCTATTTATGTCCTGTAGCTTTATATTTTTCAAGACCTAATCTCATTAATTCAACACCACGAACTAAATCATGTTCATTTAGAACGTATGCGATTCTAAGTTCATCTTTTCCTAATCCAGGAGTTCCGTAGAAGCCTGCAACAGGAGCAAACATTACTGTTTCATTGTTGTCATCAAATTCAGTTAATAACCAAATTAAGAACTCTTCTGTACTTTCTACAGGAAGTTTAACTACTATATAGAATGCTCCACCAGGTTTCTGGCATACAACTCCAGGAATCTTCATTAATTCATCATATACAACGTTTCTTCTGTGTTCATATTCAACCTTTACATCCTTGAAGTAATCAGGATCTAATTTGTATAATGCTTCAGCACCAACCATGTCTAGTGTAGGGCAGCATAGACGGCCTTGAGCAATCTTCATTAGATTTGACATTAATTCTTCATTCTTTGAATAGATTAAACCAATTCTTGCGCCGCAAGCTGAAAATCTCTTTGATACTGAGTCAACAATAATAACTCTGTCTTCAACATCAGCGTATTGACCGAAGGAAGTCATTTCTCTGCCATCATAAGCAAATTCTCTGTAAACTTCATCAGCAATAATCCATAAATCATGTTTCTTTGCAACGTCACATATTACTCTCATATCATCTCTTGAAAGGATGGTACCTGTTGGATTACCAGGGTTTACAAGAGAGATAGCCTTTGTCTTTGGTGTAATAACCTTTTCGATTTTTGCAGCATCAGCATAGAAGTAACCGTCTTCTGCACTTGTAGTAATAGGTACTAACTTTCCACCTGCAGCTGTTGCAAAAGTATGATAGTTAGTATAGAAAGGTTCAGCAATCAAGACTTCATCATCAGGATCAAGAATGCTAGTATAAATCATACTTAAAGCTTCAGAACCACCATTTGTGATAAGTAGATTTTTGCGTTCAACTTTCATGTCAAAACGTGCAAAATAAGCTGCAATAGCATCCAGTAATTCAACTCTTCCGCCTGATTCAGCATAAGCTAATACTTCTGAATCATAATTTTTGATTGCTTCCAAAAATGCTTTTGGAGTCTTAATGTCAGGCTGTCCAATGTTTAAATGATAAACTTTCTTGCCTTTAGCCTTTGCTTCAATAGCATACACGTTGAATTTTCTGATTGGCGAAAATTGCATTGATAACACTTTTTCTGATAATTTCATTTTTACCACTCCTCAATCATATAAAATTTTTTTATAATATAGGAAACATCTCAATTAAGATATTTCCGTATATACCATTATGAATAAAAAATTACACTAATATGAGCAAAAAATCACTCTAACATATCATGTGAACTGTTTACGATGCTCATAATATCAATTAATGTCTCTGAAGGTTCTTTCTTTAAATACAATAAATATTCTATGTTTCCTTTAGCACCTGTGACAGGAGAAAAAGTCAATCCATGGGCATATAAGCCATTGTCAATTGCATAAGAAATTACATTTTCAATAACTTCACTGTGAACATTTATATCTCTTACAATACCTTTTTTCCCTACCTGTTCACGTCCTGCCTCAAACTGAGGCTTTACAAGACATACAATGCTTCCTTTTTCACCCAATAGCTTTGCAGCAACTGGAAATACCAATTTTAAAGAAATAAAGGATACATCTATACTTATAAAATCTATATCTTTGTCAATTATATCACAATCAAGGTATCTTATGTTGACTTTTTCCATATTAATTACTCTTGGGTCTATTCTAAGCTTATAGTCCAGCTGTCCATACCCAACATCAATGGCAAATACTTTTTCAGCACCGTTTTTGAGCATACAGTCTGTAAATCCACCTGTAGAAGCACCAATATCAACGGCAACAGCATCTTTTAGGTCAAATGAGAATTCGTTTAGCGCTTTCTCTAGTTTAAGTCCACCCCGACTCACATATGGACATAAATCTTCTTTTATAAAAAACTGTGAATCCTCCTTCACTAAGGTTCCTGCTTTGTCTTCTCTTTTTCCATCTACAAAAACTATTCCAGCCATTATGGCAGCTTTTGCACGTTCTCTCGACTGAAAATATCCTTTGTTTACAAGCAATACATCTAGTCTATCTTTCAATAAATTCACTAATCCTTTCTGCCACGCCTTTGCTGTCTAATCCATAAGCCTGAAATAGTTTGGAAACAGCACCATGCTCTACAAACTTATCCGGCCATCCTAGATTCAGTACTTTGGTTTTCATAATACTATTATTGTTTACATATGAACCTATGCACTGTCCAAAACCACCGGTTATAACATTATCCTCCAACGTAACAATACACTTAGCTCTTTTACAGGATTCCATAAGGGTATCTGTATCTATAGGCTTAACAACCCTAGCGTTGACAACTCCTACTTTATATCCTCTTTTGGTCAGAATTTCACTAGCTTCAATGGCAACCTCTGTCATTTTCCCAACAGCCCATATTTCTACTTGTTTTCCTGTAGAAATGACTTCACTTTTTCCAGAAAACTCTAAGTTACTTGAAGTATCTGAATTATTTATTTCCGGTACATTTCCTCTTGGATATCTGATAGCACAAGGTTTTTGAAGCTTACAAGCATATGTTAACATGTTTTTCAGTTCAATTCCATCCCTTGGAGCCAAAATTGTCATATTGGGTACTAAATTCATGTAGGAAATATCAAAAATACCGTGATGTGTACTTCCATCTTCCCCAACAACTCCGGCTCTGTCAATTCCAAATATTACCGGCAAATTCTGATTACATACATCTTCGATTATTTCATCAAACCCTCTTTGTAAAAATGAGGAATATATTGGTACTACAGGAATATATCCGTTGGAAGCCATTCCTGCTGCAAAGGTTACTGCATGTCCCTCTGCAATGCCTACATCAAATAATCTCTCTGGGAATCTGTCATTAAATTCCTTTAATCCTGTTCCATCTATCATAGCAGCACAAATGGCAACTATTTTGTCGTTTTCTTCAGCTAGATTTACTAAGGCACTACCAAATACTTTTGAAAAGCTTTCTCCTGTATTTTTCTTTAGCACCGAACCGGTTGTAGGATCAAAGGGTCCAATTCCATGAAATTTATTGGGATTGTTTTCTGCGTTTTTATAGCCTTTCCCCTTCTTAGTTATGGCATGGATTAATACCGGACCATCTATATTCTGTGCTAAAGTCAGAG
>CAZWCK010000037.1:0-12159 GCA_964632625.1 uncultured Oscillospiraceae bacterium | reverse complement strand
AAACAACTTTAAGGCGAGAGCTTTCACCACTGGAGAGCATTCAAGACCACTTTCCCAAAATATTGCTAACCTTGGACGAAGTTCCAGAGAATGCAAACTTCAATGGAATACGGCATTTGAATTTAATAGATTGGTTGCTTGCCAAGTAACAAAAAACCGGGAGCAAGGTGCTGTGTTACACTTTGCTCCTTTGTAATTAGGTTGATGAGTTATTATTCCACAATTTTGAAGCACTTTTTTAGAGGATGCTATTTCATCTGTGCTGCCCTTATTAATCCTCACATTGGTTTATGTATTGGAAAGGAAATCTTGAACGTTAATAGCAGATGTTACTTCGAAATATATCACTAAATTAATGAAAAAAGTATCAGCTTAATGAATTACAAGCTGTAAAAAATCAATCCCTAATTTTACACCATAAAATATAATTACCAGACCGCAGACAACATTAATAATACGCAGAAACTTATCGGTAATTTTTGCGCTAAACAAAGAAATTATTGTTGAAATTCCAAGGAACCAAGATATTGAAGCTGTAGCCACTCCTATAATGAATTTTATGGATTCTGCAGCAGGGAGGGTTGCATTAAATGCACCAAGCATCATACTTCCGTCAATTAGGGCCTGAGGATTTAGCCAAGTTACCACACATGCCATAGCGATTACTTTATGCATAGGTATACTTACATTGGTACTTGTATCCAAAGTATCCTTTGCGCGAATTAAGCCTATTCCTATCCAGATTACAATAACACTTCCAATTAACAGAACCGCTTTTTCGAGGAATTCCCAACGTGACATAATAGCACCTATGCCAAAGAAGCAAGCAAATGCCAGTGTAATATCAAAAAAAATTACAATAAAAGCGGTTGCATACACTCGTTTTCTGCTTTGAGTAAGTGCAGTGTTAATAACAAATAAATTTTGAAGTCCAATAGGTGCAACATAGGCAAGCCCCATGGTCAAGCCTTGTAAAAAATAAATCATAATAATAAATTCCTTTCAAATAATCTTTAGATCTACAAGTGATTTACAATTATCATAATCATAAAGAATTATCATAAATCTCTATCTTTTTACCGCTCTACGTATAAAAAATGTCAGTATTGCGTGGCCTTTCACGGTTTTTCATTAGTTTTACCAGTGTTTATGTAAACAATTATCACAAATCTCTATTTTTTAACTCCCCACGTATAAAAACAACCTTGTTTTTATACGTGACGGCATATAAATTATAAGAATTGTGATAATCCAATGCAGGGTTAACATCATTTCGATACAAAACTATGCAAAACTTACCAATCTCAAGGCTTTTTAGTGATATTTTATACGTGTAGCTTATAGAAACAGTTATTTTGTGATAAAGCCAGTCGCTTTATTATAGAAACAAGCCATTTTATGATAAACCTAAGTAATTAAGCAATACCTGTAATATAACACAGACAATCCACTCTGTTCCCCATCCAAATCAAACAAATTTTGCCAACCAAAATCAATAAAAATTAAGAATTTTTTGTATATATTAACTATATTGTTGAAGAATAAATAAATGATTATTGACAATTTAACCAACCAAGATTACATTTGAAGAAGCAGAAAACTTCACACTTCAAACGCTGGAGGCGTTAAGCGGAGAGTAGTTCATACATTTATACAAAATCAATGCAAAGAGAAGCAAATGCATTGTAGAGAAGAGCAAGGAGCGCATAATGAGTAAAATACCTCAGAATATAGAAAAAGTTTCTATTAACTGGAAACCTGACAAAATTGACAAAGTACCGATTTATAAGCAGATTATTAATTATATAAATGACAAGATTGCCAAAGGAGACTGGATAGTGGGAGCAAAGCTACCATCGCAGAGAAAGATGGCACAGAGCTTTGGAGTGAATAGAAGCACCATTGTTGCAGCAATGGAGGAGCTTCTTTCTTATGGTGTTATTGAAAGTGATTTTGGAGGGGGAACCAAAGTAGCCAGCAATACATGGTCATTAATAATGTCATCTACTCCGGACTGGAACGAATACATGAAAGCAGGCAGCTTTAAGGCAAATGTACCTACCATACAGAAAATCAACAAATTGGAGTTTGAAGATAAATACATTAGAATGGGGACAGGAGAACTTGCTCCAGAGCTTTTTCCAACGACCATGATAAAAAAGGTTTTGCAAAAACTCCCTGAAAGAATCGTTTCGCTAAATTATTTGGAACCTTTAGGTTTACAAGAGCTGAGGAAATGTTTGTCAGAAAGACTGGAAAAAGAGGGAATATCTGCTTCCCCAAAGGAAATTCTAATTTGTTCGGGATCACTTCAAGGTCTGCAATTGATTTCCGCTTCCATGATAAAAAAAGGGGACAGCCTATTTACAGAAGCACCCTCATATTTGAAATCCCTTCAGATTTTCCAATCTTCAGGTGCGGATTTTATAGGAGTGGACATGGACCGCGAGGGAATGATGCCCTGGACAATAACCAAACCTGCACAAAATGCCTTTATTTATACCATACCGACTTTTCAAAATCCAACAGGAAAAGTAATGACAGCGGAACGCAGAAAAGAGTTGTATAATTTTTGCAGTATCAACAGATTACCCGTTATTGAAGATGATGCTTATGGCAAGCTTTGGTTTAATGAAGAACCACCGAAGCCTATAAAAACCATGGACAAAAACGGAATGATTCTTTATTTGGGCACCGTTTCAAAGACTATGGCACCGGGATTAAGAATTGGTTGGTTAGTAGGACCTGAGTCTGTAACGGAAAGGCTAGGAGATGTAAAAATGCAAGTTGATTATGGTGCCAGTTCAGTTTCGCAATGGGCATTAACAGAGCTGATGACAAGTGGAAAATATGATGAGTATCTGATATGGCTTAGGAAAGAATTGAAAATCAGATGTGAAAGCGGATTGGCTGCAGTGAAAAAATATTTTTATGGCCTTGCCACATGGGAAGCACCACAAGGGGGATTTTATATTTGGCTAAGGATTAATAAAAAAATCAATGCAGAAAAACTATTTAACGAGGCATTAAATAAAAATATATTAATAAACCCAGGAAGCATATATGATTTTAAAGAAAATAATTCAATAAGATTATCATATGCCTATGCTAGTATTGAGGAGTTTGAAGTTGGAATTAAAATTCTGGCCGGCACAATAGAAAACCTTTGACTTCTTAAGAAATTAGCTCATATACTTTATTTTTTAAAGCGTATGAGCTATCTTTGTTTATATTATTAGAAAGGTTGAAAAACAGTGGATTTCAATGCAAGAATTGGGTAAAATAAAGCAAAGAAATGTTGAATGTAAGGGGAAAAGTCAATGAATAGTTTAGAAAACAAAGTGACAGTGGCGAGAGCTCGAATTAACAAATTGCTTGATAACGGAAGCTTTATGGAAATAGGAGCAGAGATTGTGGCAAGAAGCACTGACTTCAATGAAGCTGAGAACAAAGAACCTACAGACGGAGTGATAACGGGATATGGAACATTGAACGGAAAATTAGTATACGTTTTTGCGCAGGACCCTGAGGTGCTTGCAGGAACTATTGGTGAAATGCATGCAAAGAAGATAAAGAGAGTTTATGAAATGGCGCTGAAAACAAAGGCTCCTGTAATAGGCATGCTGGCTTCAGCAGGTATAAGAATAAAGGAGGGTCTTGACGGGTTCAACGCTTTTGGAGAAATCTACAGAATTCAGGCAAAGGCCAGCAAGAAAATACCACAAATCATGGGTGTGTTTGGTACCTGTGGGGGAGGAATGGCATTTATGGCAGCCCTGGCAGATTTTCTTTATTTGGAAAAAGATAAAGGCAAGTTATTTGTTCATGCAGAAAGCACAATTGACAGAACTGTGGCAGGCCTCGACAAAACCTTGCTCGGAGGAATTTCTGAGGAAATAACGGATGGAGTAATGCCCGAAGAGCAAATCATTTCTTCTATTAGAAGCCTGATAGATTTAATCCCACAGAATGTTAATGAACACCCATGGCAGATAAAGGTTACAGATGATTTGAACAGAATTAACACAGGCATCAGGAAAATGCGTGGCAACGCAAGAGCGTTGATAAGAGAGCTGTCGGATGATAATTGTTTCTTTGAAGTAAGAAGCACGGGAATCAGTGAGATGGTTACTGGTTTTATGAGGCTTAATGGTAAGCTTGTAGGTGCAGTTGCAAATAATGGTGGAAAGCTTACTGCAAAATGCTTTCTCAAATCAACGTCATTTGTTAAGTACTGTAACAAATACAGCATTCCGCTGCTAACCCTTACAGATGTTGACGGCTTTGAAACCACACTGCTTGAGGAACAGTATCTTGCAAGCAGTGTTACCCAGTGGATTAAAACCTTGGCTCTTTCAGACATGCCGAAGGTAAATGTAATCGTGGGAGCAGCTTATGGAAGTGCATATAATCTGATGAATAGTCAGGCACTGGGAGCAGATTTCGTATTTGCATGGGAGGATGCTCAGGTGAATTTGATGCACACAGAAACGGCTATGAAAATTCTTTATGCAGAAGAAATTGAAGATTCAGTAAGCAGAGATCTTTGGATTAAAGAAAACAGGGCAAAATACGAGGAGCTTTACTGCGGAGCTAATGCACTGGCAAGGAGAGGATATATAGACAGAATAATAGAACCCGAAAACACCAGAAAATATATTATTGGAGCCTTTGAGACCTTGGAACTGGCATAAGTGCAGGAGGAAAACAGAAAATGACTATTATGGAAATATTAAAATTGGCGCTTATGAATACCTTGCTTGGAATGGGTACGGTTTTTTTGGTATTGATATTTATTATCCTAATTATAAGTGGGTTTAAATATTTACCAAGGCTTGTCGGGGGTCACCAGGAAAAGGGCGAAGAAGTGCCAAGTCAGCCGTTAGGCAATCAAAGTCAGGGGGTAAGCCCTGAAATAGTGGCGGTTATAACAGCAGCAATTATGAGTTTTGGGAAACAAACCGGAGATCAATATGTGGTGCGTGGAATCAAAAGAGCGAGACAACATGGAAATTTCATGGAAATAGATAACAAAATTAATGAAGATATCAATTGGTAGGAGGAAAGAATGGAAACTTACATTATAAGAGTAAACGGAGTGGAATATGAAGTTGAAGTTGAAAAAAAAGGAAATGCAGGGCAAATGCAAGCCACAACGCAGTTTATTAGCCAATCACAGAATGTAAATCCAGCTAATGCAGGAAATTCAAACCAGAATGTAAATCCGGCAAATGCTGCAGGTTCGAGCAAGGACCCAAGCACAGGCAAGAAATTAACAGCAGGAGTAGCAGGAAAGGTTTGGAAAATAGTTTTAAAAGAGGGAAGTAAAGTTGCAAAGGGTGAAGCGGTAGTAGTAATAGAAGCCATGAAAATGGAAATTCCGGTGGTTTCTCCCATAGCCGGCACGGTTACAGGTATCACTGTAGCAGAAGGCGATGGTATCGAAGCAGGCCAAGTGGTTGCAACGGTAGTTTAAATGCTTGCAGAGGATGATACTTAAACTGAAATAATTAATTTGAGGTGAACCCAGTGGAATATATTACAAATACTCTTAAAAATTTGATACACCAAACAGCATTCCTCAATTTATCTTTGGGAAATTTAGTAATGGTTATTGTTGCTTGCTTTTTTCTGTATCTTGCAGTACACAAAAAATTTGAGCCTTTATTACTGTTACCCATAGCCTTTGGAATGCTTTTGGTAAATCTTTATCCTCCCATCATGGAAGAGGGGGGGCTTCTATATTACTTCTTCAAGCTTGATGAATGGACTATACTACCTTCATTAATATTTCTGGGAGTAGGAGCACTTACCGATTTTGGACCCCTCATTGCAAACCCAAAGAGTTTTCTTTTGGGTGCAGCAGCCCAATTTGGAATTTATGCAGCATATATGGGAGCAATGCTATTGGGATTTTCAGAGCTGGCATCGGCAGCCATAGGTATTATAGGGGGAGCTGACGGTCCAACATCCATATACCTTGCAATGAAATTAGGGCAGACAGATATTATGGGTCCAATAGCAGTAGCGGCATATTCTTATATGGCACTTGTGCCAATTATCCAGCCACCTATAATAAAGGCACTTACTACCGAGGAAGAACGAAAAATTAAAATGGAGCAGCTAAGACCTGTGTCGAAGCTGGAAAAGGTATGTTTCCCAATCGTAGTTACTATAGTAGTTTGCGGACTTTTACCAATGACGACACCTTTGGTGGGAATGCTTATGCTAGGCAACTTGTTCAGGGAGAGCGGTGTAGTAAGGCAGCTTACAGAAACCGCTTCCAATGCACTTATGTATATAGTGGTAATACTTCTTGGTACATCCGTAGGTGCAACCACAAGTGCAGAGGCGTTTTTAAATGGGAATACTATTAAAATAGTTGTGCTTGGACTTATGGCTTTTTCTTTTGGAACGGCTTCAGGCGTAATATTTGGAAAAATAATGTGCAAGTGTACAGGAGGCAAAGTAAATCCTATAATTGGAGCGGCAGGAGTTTCTGCAGTGCCAATGGCGGCAAGAGTTGCTCAAAAAGTTGGGGCTGAGGCCGATCCTACAAATTTCCTGCTTATGCATGCAATGGGACCAAATGTCGCAGGAGTAATAGGTACAGCAGTGGCGGCAGGAACATTTTTGGCAATATATCTATAACCGGTAGGTTATGTTTTAATTAAAGATGAGCCAGTGCCAAACCGGCATAAAGGAACATGGAGGAAAACAATGGAAACAAAAAATCAAAAATTAAAGATAATGGAAACTGTTTTGCGTGATGCACACCAATCTCTTATGGCAACTAGAATGTCAACAGAGGAAATGCTTCCTATTTTGGAAAAAATGGATCAGGTTGGCTATTATGCTATTGAATGTTGGGGCGGTGCCACTTTTGATGCTTCTTTAAGATTTTTAAAGGAAGATCCATGGGAAAGATTAAGAAAGCTTAGGCAGGGATTAAAAAACACAAAGCTGCAGATGCTTCTAAGAGGCCAGAACATTTTGGGATACAGGCACTATGCAGATGACTTAGTTGAATATTTTGTGCAAAAATCCATTGCAAACGGCATAGATATAATACGTATTTTTGATGCCTTAAATGATGTAAGGAACATAGAAGTAGCATTAAAAGCTACCAAAAAAGAGGGTGGGCATGCGCAGATGGCATTAAGCTACACATTAGGAGAAGCATACACTATGGATTATTGGATAAATACAGCCAAGACTTTGGAAAATATGGGGGCAGACTCCATATGCATAAAGGACATGGCAGGATTATTATTGCCATACAAAGCGGTTGAATTGATAACAGCATTGAAAGAAAATGTGAATGTTCCAGTGCAGTTACATACTCATTGCACCAGCGGAGTTGCACCGATGACGTATTTAAAGGCAGTGGAATCAGGGTGTGATATCATAGACACGGCAATTTCGCCATTTTCTATGGGAACCAGTCAGCCTGCTACAGAGGTAATGGTAGAAACCTTCAAGGGTACGCCTTTTGATACTGCATTGGATCAAAGCAAGCTTGCGGAAATAGCAGATTATTTCAGACCAATTCAAGAAAAATATTTGAAGGAAGGATTAATTAATCCAAAAGTCCTTGGTGTGAACATAAAGACCCTGTTATATCAAGTTCCAGGTGGAATGCTGTCAAATTTGGTTTCCCAATTGAAGGAACAAAAGGCAGAGGACAAATATTATCAAGTGCTGGAAGAAATACCGAGAGTTAGAGATGATCTTGGACAGCCGCCACTTGTGACACCTTCTTCTCAGATAGTCGGAACGCAGGCGGTATTCAATGTACTTTCCGGAGAAAGATATAAGATGATGACAAAAGAAACAAAGGCTGTTTTGGCAGGTGAATATGGAAAAACAGTTAAAGAATTTAACAAAGAAATACAGGAAAAAGCCTTAGAAGGGAAAAAACCTATTCATTGCAGACCTGCAGATTTGCTTGAGCCGGAGCTTGAAAAAATGCGTCAAGAGCAGGATGTAGTAATGTATCAGCAACAAGAAGAGGATGTCCTTTCCTATGCATTGTTCCCACAGGTAGCAGTTGAATTCTTTAAATTCAGAGAAGCACAGAAGACAAAAATAGACCCCAAAATGGTCAATGATGAAAATAAAGCATATCCAGTATAAGGAAAACTAGATTGAGATTTCTCTTGGTGTTACCACAGTGGAAAATGCTATTTGTGTTTGAGTCTTACCATAGCTTTGTAGGGAACCTACAAATTTATCAAGTAAAGATGGGGTTTGAAAACACACCTTCATTATCATGGAATATGGTCCTGCAACATGGTAGCATTCAAGCACATTTGGGATAGTCGCTATGAAATCCTTAAAAGAAGATTGATTTTCAGGCTCTATGGTAATTTCTACAAAGGCTGTGATAGGGTAACCTAATTTTTCAGTATCAAGGTTTGCTCTGTAGCCTGTAATAATACCGCTTTTTTCCAATTTTTCGATTCTGGCGGCAACTGCAGGTGAGGTCAAAAACACCTCCTTTGAAATATGGCTAATTGATAAGCGGGAATTTTGTCCAAGTAAATTAATTATTTGTTTGTCAATATGATCTATGTGTTGCATAAAAATTCCTTTCGTGAAAGTAGCTTATTGAATATATAAATCAAATAAGTTAAAATAAATTAAAATAATTCAAATGTAAATAATAAAAACGCTATTTTCATTATAAATCAAAAATAGAAAAAAGCAAAACAAAATATGCGAATATGGAGGAAAAAAATGGAATTAAATATGGTTTGCGGAAACGGACGTGCTATAGGTGCGCCTGACAAATTGTTTGGAATTAATGCCCTTGCAAATGAAAGAGCAGAAGAAATTGGAAAGGAAAATGTGATCAATTGTACTATAGGTAAATTACTTGATGATAAAGGTAATTTAGTAGTGCTGTCTTCGGTCGTGGACTGCCTTAGAAATCTGGCACCTGCTGATTTTGCTGATTATGCACCCATTGCGGGTATTCCCGCATATCTTGAAGCTTGCAAGAAGGCTGTATTTGTTGATGAAATGCCAGAAGCCTTCGTAGAAGGCTGCTTCACACCCGGAGGCACAGGAGCAATAAGAAATGCAGTATCCTGTTACACAAAACCCGGAGAAAGAATTATTACGGGGGACTGGTACTGGAGTCCTTACAAATTAATAGCCAAGGAGCAGGGCAGAGACTTGGTAACTTACACTTTATTTGATAAAGAGGGGAAGTTCAATCAGAAGGCTTTTGGTGAAAAGCTTGCAGAAGTTTTGGCTAAGCAGGAGGAAACCCTTATAATAATTAATACGCCGGCACATAACCCTACAGGCTACACTTTTTCACATGAGGATTGGGATAAAGTGATAGAGGAATTGAAGAAGTTTTCGGATAAGAAAATAGCTTTGCTTGTGGATATTGCATACATTGATTTTGCAGGAGAACAAAAGAAAACCAGAGGTTTCTTCAGCAAACTTGTAGGACTGCCTGATAATATTTTGCCAATGGTGGCATTTAGCGCCTCTAAGGGCTTTACTCTATATGGAATGCGTTGTGGTGCACTTCTTTGTATGGCGCCGAATGCAGGAATTGCAAAAGAATTTGTGGAGGCAAATAAGGTTGCAAGTCGTGCTACATGGTCAAATGGTAACAGAGCGGCAATGACAGTTATTGCACAAATTTTTAATAACAAGGAACTTCTTGAAAAAGTAACAAAAGAGAGAAACGATTATATGAGATTACTTAGCAAAAGAGGACAGGCCTTCATGGAAGAGGCAGAAAAAGCAGGCATCGTACCTTGTGCCTTTGATTCAGGCTTTTTCCTTACAGTCCCTTGTGAAAATGCAGAGGCTGTAGGAGTGGAATTGCAAAAAGAAAACATTTTCGCAGTAGCAATCGGGGAAGGAATCAGGGTTGCAGTGGCTTCAATTCCAGAGGATAAATGCAGATTAATTCCTGCAAAACTGGCAAAAGCAATTCAAGAATGCGCGCGCTCCTGATAAGCAATCTGTAAGTGGGTTTAAATGAAAAGGAAAAAAAGTATCATTTTCTTTGGAAACCAGCCGATAATATTATTGACGTGTAAATAATATTTAGGAGGGAATATGATTAAAATAAATTTTAGTATTTCAAATATTTTTAAAAATTTTGGAAATCAAAACAATGGATTAAGTATTCAAAGGATTAATCAAAGTGTGGCAAAGGACAATGCCGCGGTAAAAGGAAATAAAAACACGTATGAAAGCCAAAGAAAAGATAGGATGAATTTTAGCAAGGAAGGTAGAAAGACTACCTTCCTAGAGGCTTTGAATAAACAGAAACAAAATATTATTGAACAGAAAAACAAACTGGTTGATGATACTCTGAAAGCAGGAGGAACTTTTGAGAGTATCAAAGAACAATTGAAGACATATGAAGAACAAATAAAAAACGTAGATAAGCAAATAATAACTGCGTTGTCAAAAGAAAGTCAGGAGCGACTGGAGGAAAATAAAAAAAATCAGGAAGAAAGGATTAAAAATAATAGCAAGCCAAAGACTGAAGAAGAACTTATGAGCAAGAAACTTACGAAGATTACAGAACTTGCGACAAATATTGAACAAGCAGAGACAGCTCATAAAGTAAAGGCTCAGATAGAAGGAGAAGCCAGAGTATTAAATTCTGAAATCAAAATGGATGGAGACAGAACAGAACTTGAGATAAATGGTGTTGTGGAGCAATCTGTAGGAGCCTTGAACTTAATAGAGAAAAAAGAAGGAAATTTACTTAAAATGGAGCGGAAAGCGATAGAAATTGGAACAACTGTAAATGATAAAGTTATTAAGTCCATTAAGGAGGAAAATGAAAATAATAAGCTACAAGATGTTTCAGAAAAAGACTACAATAAAAAAGATGTGAATGAAAAAAACAAAAGCGAAAATTAAGGGCTTAAAGGAGTTCTATCAGCAGGAGGAAATTACTATTGGATGGAATTATAGATAAAATGAAGGATTTAAAGACAAAGCATATTTTGAATGACATGGCTGATGGAGTTATGACTATTGAAACCGACGGAAAAATCAGCTACATCAATCCTGCGGCAGAAAAGATATTGCAAGTTAGCAGGGAGATTGCAGAGGGAAGCAAAATCGGTCGTCTTTTGCTTGAAGACGAAAGAAATGATGGATTTTTGCAGTCTATACTCGATGCAATATACGAGAGAAATAAGAAGGAAAATTCTTTGGTTGAGTATTATCCGACTATATCCAAGGAAACTGAAACAATTTCTGATAATTCCCGGGAAAATTGCAATAAAGAAAATACACATAGCAGAAGGAACAAGGCATCACTCCATAGTCATATATATGGAAATGAGAACAAGGCCAAAAAACTCGAGGTAAAAATAACCTATTTAGAGGATTATGGGGAAGGCGACAGAAGCATTGTCATAGTCTTTAATGATGTTACTGAAAGAGAAAAATTAATAGAACAACGACACGATTCATCTGTATGTTTCTTTGCTGTAATATTCATGATTTGTATGTACTTGTTTTTTTACAGATTTACAACCTTTGTTCCGGCATTTGCCTTGAGAAGCACTTCTCTGACAAAAGTGGCAGAGGCAATGGCACTGATAATGGCAATAGTCATGTTTAACATGACGTCTTTTACCTTCAAAGAATTAGGTTTAAAAACAGAAAACATGAACAAAAAGATACTGACTGCCATAGGTGTTTCGGTTGTGGCTTGCGTGGGATTAGTATTGCTGAAGCTATGGCTTGTAGGTAATGTTCCGTATTTCATGGCATCGTCAAAGTCCTTTTTTAATTGGCACAGATTTACGCCAGAGGGTATAACTTTTGCACATCTAGCATATCCTCTCACCGCAATTTTGCAGGAGTTTCTTGCTAGAACGGTAATGCAAGAAAGTTTATTGAGATTGTTTGATGGCAAATACAAAAACGCAATATCCATATTACTTTCTTCATTGATATTTGGTGTGCTTCATATTTCGTATGGATTTACCTTTATGATAGGGGCAGCTCTTTTCATGGCAGTATTCGGTATTTATTATAGCAAAAGCAGATGCTTGTGGTCAGTTGCAATAATACATTTCATATTGGGAGAAGTGGCGGTTTCTTTGAGATTGTTCGCATAATTTTAAAAGAATACAAGGAAAAGAAAATATTCTTATCTAT
>CAZWCK010000036.1:0-12480 GCA_964632625.1 uncultured Oscillospiraceae bacterium | reverse complement strand
TGCTTCTAGAAAATGTTAACTTTGAGATTGAATCTACTGATAAAGTAGCCCTTATCGGACCAAATGGTGCCGGGAAAACAACTTTACTCCGAGAAATCTTTAAAAATAATCATCATTCTATTGAGATAAATGAAAACGTTGAAATGGCTTATTTATCTCAACTTCAAGGCGAAATGCTAAATGAATCCAATACGATACTTGAAGAGTTCTTTGATTCTGGGTTCAAAACTTATCAAGAGATTATCGAATATGTTTCAAACTATGGTTTTGAGGAAGAAGGCGTTAATCAAAAGATAGGGTCTTTATCTGGTGGAGAAAAAAATATACTTCAATTGGCTAAAGTTTCTGCTGGCAAAGCAAACCTGTTGCTTCTTGATGAACCGACAAGTCATTTAGACACCTATTCACAAATAGCACTGGAAAAAGCCATAGAAAACTATAACGGCGCAGTTCTAATGATTTCTCATGATTATTATTTTATAATAAACTGTATGGATTATGTTTTGATGATTGAAGATAAGACGATTAGAAAAATGAATCTGCGAAAATTCAGAAAGATGATTTATTCTAATCATTTTGACAAGGACTATTTAGAAATTGAACAAAAGAAAAAGTCAGTTGAAAAGGAAATAGAATTGGCTTTAAAAAATACTGATTTTGCACTTGCAAAAGCTTTGTCCGAGGAGTTAGAAGATCTGATTAAGTTGCTTTAAATCGTAAACTATTTTGAACTTGTCATCTCCACCCGCAGTGGAGATGCATTAACTTCGTCTTTTGAATGTCCACTCAAATAACTGTTAACGTTTAGCTGTAAAAGATAACGTTGGTTTTATAGTCATAGTAATTCCGTTTTGCTCTGCTACTAATTCTTCTGCTTTTAAATCTTTTATGTGATTAAGGGCATCTTTATATGGATTCGCACTGCCTTCTAGTTTGTAACGTAGTGCGGTAAATTCCAATGCCGTGGTAGGAATACCTAACATTTCACCAACAATATTTTTGGCTTCTTCATTTGTGTACTCATAATCTCACAACAATTTTTCATATAGCTTAAACCAGTTTAATCCATATTTTCCCAATCCTAAATCAACGGTATCAATATATTTATATCCACATTTCTCATATAACTTCATTGCAGGTAAGTTACGCTCGTAAACATCCAATCTAATTGACTTAATATTTGCCTTACGACAATGTTCGTCTGCAAAACACAATATAGCTTGACCGCTCCCTTGCTTTAAGTAGTCTGGATGAACAACAAATGTGTAGATTACTAATACTTCTCCATACTCTAATTTCTTTTGCCATTTAGCTTTAAGATATGCAGCTTCTGGCTCATGACGCAATATTATTGAACCGACAATTTCACCATCACTAGTTGCTACATATAAGCATCCCTCATCAATTCCGGCTGCTGCATTTTCCCTAACCGGATAAACACCCTTTATCCACCCTGGATAATTTGTTGTATTAGATAAGTAATCATTCAAAGCATCGTAAAGATGTTCTAGCTCGTCAATATCTTTTTCTGTTCCTAGTCTAATCACTAAGTCCATTTTTCTCATCTCCTAACCTCTAAGATTGTAATTTTTCTACTATTTTCTTCCTAAATGAAATAAAGTGAAGACGACTGCATAAGTGATAAAACACTCTTATTATTTGATAAAAAATTACTTACTATTGAACTACATGCCCTACCTTTTTATATTTCTGTTTGCTACTATTTGACTTATCTGGTATTGTCATTTCAATATATCCCAGTTCTAATGCCAGCAGCAAATAATTATCTCTAATTGTTCCGTTGATTATTGGGTTACTTGTTTGGTAACGGCAATTTCACATAATGCATCATAAATAGCTTTTGTTTGTTGCGAAAGAAATATCTGAGAGAATTGTCGCCTCAAAAGTATGTGGCATTTATCCTAAATCTTATAATTATTGCTTGCTCACGTATAAATTTTGTCCAAAAAATCCGATATTTAATGGGTTTTGATGCTTTTTTGTCTATTTAGTAGCAAATTATACTAATTCTTATGTTAAATACTCTCTCACGTATAAAAATGGCCTCGTTTTTATACGTGGGAGGTTGAAAACTAGGCAAATTAGGATAACTGCCTCTGAAAATATCATTCAAAACCACCTCAATCAAGCAAAACTAGCAAAAAACCAACAAAATACCAGCGTTTTTATACGTGAGAGGTTGAAAACTAATCAAATTATGATAACTGCCTCTGAAAATATTACCCAAAATTGCCTCTGAAAATACCACCTAATTATTTTATATTAAATTTCAAATACATACAAGCAAAAAACCACAAGCACAAACACAAGCACAAGTAAAAACCACAAACAAAAACCCCCACCAGCCATATTTTCATACCACCTGGTGAGGGTTTTTGTTTCACATTTAGCTTATTGATGCCATTTATATTCTATCTCTATGACATCTTACAATTAAGGTTGCCCTTTTTCTTATTTATTATTCGTTTTTTTTATTATTTTTTTTAAAGATTTTTTAAAATTCAATACCTAGCAATGGGGCATGCTGCTGCGCGCCATATACGTCTGTTTCGCCCAAATCTCCGGAACAAATAGGTCTTTTGATTGTGATTTTGATTGCGTTCGCAGGCTTGAATTCAACAATGTTTATAATCTGGTCAGGTGTAATTTTGTAAAGCTTGCAAATCAACTTTTCGTTGATTATTTTTTTCTGGCAAGCCTCTTCAAAATCCTTTGCAGTTTTGAACATAATGTCAAGAGTCAATTCGTAAGGACCTGAGTTCTTACTTCTTATTATATTTGTAACATCTGTTAATTTTGTCATGATTTTCACTCCTTTTCTAAAGTTCAATATAGTCAATTGGGAATGGCTGTGCAGGGTCTTCCACGTCTATTACATGATATATGCTAAAGTTGTATACTTCTCCTGCATGGAAGTCACTTGGTGAATACGGAAATGCCAGATTTCCTGCTGTCGCTCTTCTTCCTTCATAACCATAGTGAAGCATTGTTGAACGAGCTGATGCACAAATTGTATCTGCCTGTGCCTGAGTATCTGCTACTGCTTCTATTACCACGCCAAGCTCATGAACACCCTCAGTTGTAGGATTTGGTTCAAGTCCTGCCATTACGCCATCACGGCCATAAATATTGAAGTTTAGGTAATACTTCCAGTTCTTTGCGCTGAAGTTATCTGCAACTCTTTCCTTTACGCCCTGAATGATTTCGTCAATCTTTTCAATCATGATTGGATCTCTTGCACCTGCTACGGATACTGTTCTGTAGCCTATGCATCTTGCGCCTTCAAGCTTAATTGTATATTTTGGAGCTTCAACAAATTTGCTTCCGCTTACTCTCACTGTATTTTCTGTTTCCTGTACGAACTCGCAACCTGTTAAGTCAAGGTGTCCGCCTGGACCCGGTAAAATATATGGGTTTGTTTTTTCGTATAATGTATGTGCTGCTACTGAAACTGTTGTGCATTTACGAATTGGATTCAATGGCTCAAGTCTGAAATAGTCTTCTCCTATATATCCAAACATGCAGTCTGAACCGCTACCCGGTGTAGCACAAATTGATGCACATTCCAAAATCTTTCCTGCATGTACGGAAAGGCCTTTGTCATAGCCTGCATGTACTGCCGGTGCTGCAAATACTGAAGGGTCATAGGTACGACCTGCAAGTATTACCTGCGCGCCTTCGTCAAGAGCCTTGATGAATGGCTCCATTCCCATCTGGCCTACTATTCTAGTCGTTTGGTCAATCATATCTTCACTAAGCTCTGGAGCCGGTTCAAGAGGATGTACCTTTCCTGCTTTTAGAGCTTTTTTAACTTCATCCTTTGTGAATTCAGCATGGATCAAAGCAAGTTTAAAATTCAATTTCTTTTCTTTTGCAATTTCCTTTACTATTTCCTCACACCATTTCAAGTGAGTTTCAGCACCGCTTCCTCCTGCTGTTCCTATTACAACAGGAATGTTGTTCTTTACGCCGGCTTCTATCATTATCTCTAAGTCTCTTTTTACACCGTCACGGTCTGTAAAGGAAACTCCTGCTCCAAGATAATATGGACCTGGGTCACTGGAGCCTGCATCTGCTGCAATTACATCCGGCTTTCTCTTCATACCTTCTTCGAATGACTTTTCCGGGAATCCATATCCCAGAATTGCCGTGCTGGACAAAATTTTGAATTCTTTTTTCATGATTTACCTTGTATGACATATTTGTTATGAATTACGCCACACTTTCCTTTCTCCATATTTGATAAAGGGAGCAAATAATTTGCCCCTTGTAATCTATTTTTTTAATGCTTTACGAACTGCAAGTATTCTCTGCATTTCGTTGTATACTATCATAAATCCTTCGTCTACGCCCATTCCCGGTTTTGCCAAGATTTGATCAGGGCAAGTTGCCATTGCAAGGTTTACACAAACCTGAGCTGATCTGTCAGTTTCGTTACATGTTCCACCCTGATAAGCTCCGATGCCTCTTTCTTTGCAGTAAATTACTGCTTCTACTGTATTGTTAATGCCTCCAAGGTCAGGTGTCTTTATCTGAACCATATGACCTGCTTTGTTATCAGCGAAATACTTAATATCTTCTAATGTATTGCACCATTCATCTGCTACTAGCTCTACATTTATGCCCTTTTCGTCTATCAGTCTAGTAAGCTCCTTCAATGCCAACATCTGTTTTTCTCTATCCTCAACATCCATAGGTCCTTCTATACGAAGCTTGAAAGGTTTTGCAATTTGTTCAAGTTCTCCGATATAATTAGCCATCTTCTCGTAATTATCATTCCCAAATGCAGCTCCAATAGTTCCATAAACGTCTATATGCATTACAGGCTGATAGCTGTCATCTGTTCTAAGCTCCTTAATCCTGTCTCTAAGCCAACCAACATATTCAGCAAGCAACTCACCGTTTTTGCCAAGCTTAGTCTCAACATTGTTGATAAGTGCATGTGGTAATACATCAGCGCCCTTTAAAATCATTTTATCTGAATTGTCATAACGATTATCGCCGGACTGTGTAAAGATAGGAATATTCTTCTCTGATACCTTGCAGTTATATTCGTCTGCAATAACATCACACATTAATCTATGAGTTGCTTTTGATACCGCATCAAGTATTGCCTGGGTAACACCATAACGAATGGCAGTATGTAATCTCTTTCCATCTACTGTTATTCCCTCTACCATTTCTGATAGGTTTTTGAAGCTGTCTGCCTCTTTTCCAACTAATTCAGGCTTGATATTCTTCTCTATCACCGGTATAAAGTCCTTTGCAAGAAACAAAGGATCTCTGCCGCCTGCTCCACTGTATTGTACTGCCGCGCAATCGCCATAAGCAATTTGTCCGTCTTCCAAAATAAGCATTACGGAAATGGATTCCCCTGCTTGTCTGACTGAAGTAAAGCCTGCTGTAACAGGTTCACCCACATATGCTGTTCCGTTTGATTTTGCTCCTGCCTTTATTGCTCTTTGATCGTCAAAATAAAATCCTGTACGCCCACTTGAACAAACCACATCAACAATTTTCATTTCTACTACCTCCATCAATTATCTTATCCCTGTCAGGGTTGCTTTTTATTTGTCATTATTATTATTATTTTTATTTGTTATTCTTATCCTCTATTTATTCTTTTGGTCTTCCTACCAAAGCACCTTTACTGATTGCATATACGTCATCTATTACCATCTGGAAGGATGCATCTCTATGCTCAAATTTAGCACGAATATCAATTTTTTCTTTGTTCAGTGCAAGTAGTTCAGGTGATAATGGTACTGCACCTGCATTCAAGATTCTGATTGCCCCATCGTTGTCACGAGCCGGTAATAATTTGCCTGCTGTGTGCTTACTTGGTGCAAACGGAATATCAAGAGCGCCTGCCTGGAATGCACGAATTGTTCCAAGGGCAATATCCCCTTCTCCAAGTTCAAAGCATTTATCCACTATGCATCTTGTTTCTGCTGCAATGATTTCTTTTTCTCTTTCTAGCTCTGTTGTATTTAATTTCTGATCCTTCAACATTTCAATTAACTGCTTAGTACAACGAAGTCCCTGGGCATTCGCCTCCATTGTAGGTACCCCTATTGCTTCATGAGGGGTCTTTACGATTACCTTTGTTGCCTTGGAAAGCGATGCTACTGCGCTGCCCCAAGATATTACTCCAAAAGCCTTTGCTTCATCCTGCGGGAAGCTTCCCATCCATTGGTGAAGTACCGTTGTAACTGTTACGCCCTCATAACCGTATTTGTGCAAATATTCCTCTGTTAGTTCTTCAAGCACTCTTATTGCGGCAACGTCCTGAACAAGGTTTCCGCATTGCCCGTAGCCCACGGTAATATTTTTTACGCCCTGCTCCGCTGCCAATAAACTCTCGATAATAGCAACAGAATGAGAAATACACGGTGGAACCAAGGTTCCTGTCAAAGGTCCGTAAGGTTCTCTATTAATGGAAATTCCTGCTTCTTCATATATTCCAGTCAATCTGTCAACATACTGCCAGTCACGAATTGTTTTCTCCAGGCTAACATTCTTTGCATATGGAATATTATAGGAAATTCCACCGCCTTCGTAACTTGTAAAGCCACCAGCATATGTTATCTCTGTAAGAAGTCTTGCATCTGGAGTACCATGTCTAACTTGCACAGGTGTCTTCAGGGCATCTATAATTCGTCTGCATCCGCTCACGCCATGATTAACTGCCGGAAATCCGTTTAACATTGATTTGTTACTCTTGATTGATTCTACTATACCATTTTGAGCATCCTCAAATCTATTCTGACGAGTATAGCTATCGATTGTAGTCGGCAACAAATCTGCCTCGCCATTGTCCTGAAGATATTTTAAAAGTTCAATCTGCTTATCGATAAGCGCAACTCCTGCTCTTGGCTGTATAAGTGTTTTATGGGCCTTCTTTGCCGCTGATAGTTTTTTTGAAAAAACCTTGTAATCCGGCATTGCCAAATGATAAGCAAAGCTATCCTCTAAATCTACTTCTTTTCCCGTAATCCATTGTGCCAAAATCTCTTTACGAACGGCTTCAAATTCATCTCGTTCAAGCTTCTTATTCTTAATTTCCATTACAATTAAGCTCCTTCTTCATAATCTTTAGTGCAACTTCTGGATATTTCTCTGCTAACAATCCCATGGTTGCCAATATATAACTTCTATCTACTATTATCTTTGCTTTTTTGGGTCTTAACGAAATAGGTTGTGTTGGATTATATAGTGCATGTGAAGCTATTTCTTCTGTTTTCTTTGTGTGTATCAATGAGCCCCCTGTTACTATTATCTGTTTTACATCTGTAAGGTCCTTGCCTGCCTGAGAATATGTCAGTCCTGCCGGTGTGTAAACTTCCTCTATAGTTCCTGCATGTCTCATTACAGCAATTTCAATTGCACATGATGCCAAAGCATAATCTAATTTAAACCAATCATCGGGGTCATCATAGTTCAGTGCATCCTCCGGAACCATATCCGTATGTTTTTTCAGATACTCTATCATTTCTTCAGTTTTTTCCTCAGTAAGCTCTGAAAGTTCAGCAATTTTTTGTATTCCAGCCCCTTCGACAATTCCCTGTAGGCTGTATCTCATGCCAATGTCCCCTTCTACTGTTCTCTTTATATAGGGTTCCGGCAATCCTTTGTAAACAACATTCAAGCCCTTTGGAGAACCATCCGCTATAGAATAAATATCTGTGGTAGCTCCTCCTACATCTATTCCGAGCAGCTCACCTATACCCTTTGCCAGAAGCTCCATTGCCTTCATCATTGCTGAAGGGGTCGGCATCATTATTCCTGATATAAGCTCACTGGCCTCGCTTAGGCCTTTTGCTGAAATTATCCTTTTCAGGAACAGATCTCTTATTTTATCTTGAGCCGGCTTGATATTCAATACGCCGAATTTTGGCATTACATTTTCAACTACTTCACAGTCTTTTCCTGATTTTTGCAGAATTTCTCTGCACTTACCAACTGCGTTTCTGTTGCCTGCAAGGAGAATTGGGAAATTTGCTTTGCTATTTGCCAGCATTTCTGCATTGTGTATAATGCACTGGCTGTTACCCCCGTCAGTACCTCCTACCAAAAGAAAGATTTCCGGTTTTGTCAGTTCTATCTCCTCAATGTCTTCTTCGGTAAGCTCGAAGGCATATACCTTAATCACCTTTGCCCCTGCTCCGAGACTGGCCTGTTTAGCTGCCTCACTGGTAAGCTCCGGAACTAGACCTGCGGCAATCATTCTCAGTCCACCTGCTGCAGAAGAACAGGCATATCTTTCCTCATAGGTTATATCTCCGACTTTTTTCTCCAGTTCTTCTAAAGCCTTTGTCAGTCCCTGATTAATATCAGTTGCCACTGTTGTATAGCTTGCTGCAGTCCCTAGTAATATTTGGTTATCAACATCTACCGCTGTTACCTTCGTATATGTGCTTCCGAAATCAATGAGCAAAATATTTTTCATTTTTGTCACCTTTTCTTATATTTTTCATATTTAACAATTCAAGTCTTTTCTCAAAAATTCTACCGTTACCATTGGGTCTGTTCCCGGCGGAAATACTCTGTTAAATCCCATATTTTTAAATCTTTTTTCTACGTCTTCAAAAGGTTGTTTACCTACTACGATATTTCCTCCAACATAAATAAGAATATCCTTTAATCCTGCCTCCTGACATTTTTCTCTAAGCCCACGGCAATCAAGCTCGCCATGACCATAAAGAGAAGAAACTACAATTGCATCTGCATTTGATTCTATTGCTGCTGCAATATATTCTTCCTGGGATACCATTACTCCAAGATTTACTACCTCAAAGCCTTGTTCAGAAAACACACTATATAAAATCTTATTGCCTACTGCATGAACATCAGCTCCAATTACGCCAATGACCAAAGTTTTCTTTTCCATCTCTTTCCTCCATCTCGGCTATCTACTTTCAAATAAAATATTATGTATTATTCCTTTCCATTCCTTAGCCGATTTATTCTGTACTATATCTATAATATATATTGTACTATATCATGTGTCAATATTTTCGGACCGTCAAAATTGTTTTTCTTTTGTACTTTAACAAAGTTTTGATAAGGTTTTGATAAAGCAAAAGAAAATTTACAGAATAAAGTATTTATCTTGAATTATACTTGCCACTAATATATTATAAAAATTACTGTAAAAAAATTTATAGCCGAATAATATAAGATACCCTATATCCGAAATCACAGACAAAAATTTATAGCGAAAATAAAACAAGTATTAAATATAAGGAGAAAATTTATGCATTTGACAGTAGGTGAAATTTCAAAGGTGTTAGGGATATCTACAGAACTAATACGCTTCTATGTGCGTGAAGGCCTCATCAAACCAAGACAGAATCAAGAGAACAGCTATTGGGAATATTCTTCAGAAGATGTAATGTTGTTGACCGATATATTATTTTATCGCACGATGGATATTTCAATAAAAGACATAAAACAAATTTTTGATGGTCTTGGTGTAAAGGAAATCGGAAAAATTATTGAAGCCAAGAAGCAAGAAGCATTTGAGACTGTTGAAAAATATACAAGGATATTGGAAAATGTGGAAACATGGGAGGATTGTTATCAAAAGGAATTGAAACTTTTGGGGGAATTTAAAATAGGTAATATGCCTTCCGAAATCAGAAAAGAAGAATACTTTGATGAATCCGATCATATTGCCAGATACCTAAAAAATGGTCTTAATATTGAGAAGGAGGATTTGCAACACGCATCCTATTCATTTTACTGCGACATATATGCCGAAGAAGTGACTTACAAAAGATATTTGTCTCTAAACAAAACTGTTCAAACAGCTGCAAGAAATGCAAACAATAATGTTATTGAAGAAAGCGCAGAAAAATGCATATATACACAGGTTTATTATAGCGAGAATCTGCAAGAAATGGTAGCGCCATTGATTGAATATGCAAAAGAAAACAACTATCAATTGACAGGTGAAATTTACGGACGAGAAAACACAAACTATTACAAGGAAGGAAAAAGATATGCTCTTTATAGAATTTATGCAATTATAAAATAGTATAAAAAGTGTGACTTGCGGAATCAAAGATTTCTCAGACTGTAGGCAAAATTCCAAAAAGTTTTCGCATATTCAGAAGCAACCTTAACATATTAAATACCGAATACATATACTTATCTATTCGGTATTTAATATTAGTTAATATTATTTAATTATATATCATAGAATTTTGAATTATAAATTTACTATTTAACTGGTGAAATCTTAAGCAATTCAGGATCGACGATTTTTCCTTCATTCATTAATTGTTTGCCGTCTAACCATACTGTTGAATTCAAGCAAATGCCATCAGTATGTGATTTAGCATCTTGACCGTGAGGTGGTGCATCTACAGGGCTTACATATCCTATGCCCCATTCAGTACAACCCCATACTCTTTCATCTTCAACTACGTTACCGGATAAAATTGCACCCGGATTAAAGCCATAAGCAATATGTGCCATTTTGAACATTCCTTCATCATCAAATGATTTTAAGAAATCCTCATATATTTTTGCTGATTTATCTCCTTCAACTTTTATTACTTTGCTATTTTTAATACTAAGAACAATAGGAGCTGAAGGTGTTCCACCAAAAGGTGGAGTAACAGTACCGTCAAATACAATTGTACCATTAACAGTTCCGAATTTTGGAACTATGTTGAGTTGCCCTGTAAGCATATGCATACCCGGCACTGAAGCATCTCCGCAATCACATGCAACATAATGTGTTGGTTCTAGCTCGAAAGTTACATCGGTACCTGCCGGAGTAGTAACTCTCATTTTTTTACCATTTGTATGTAAATCTGCAAATCTTCTCATGAATATTTGTAGAGACGGTATATCGACATTACCAACGGTTCTAACAAAAACATCTTTATTAAATTCCACTAAACACATATACCTTAAGTTTTTATTTTTTTCAAATGCTATTTCAAAAGGCGTAGAATATAGCAACCAGATTTGGTTATATTCAATCCATACATCAGCTTCTGATAAAGCAGCAGCTAATGGCACAATAGGAAGATCTGGATCTCCTGATTTACCAACACCTCTTGGACAAGGTAGTGAAACTACCATAGGATGTGCACCTGCTGCCCAAACCGCTGAAGCTGTAGCTTTTACAAGATCCATATCTGATTTAGTGTCACAAGTGATAACTACACTTTCGTTTTCTTTAACTGCAAATATGTCATTAATTAATTTATTTGCAGCTTTTTGGATTTCATAATCTAACATAGTAATTCTCCTTCATTATTTTGTTTTAGTATATAATTTATGTAAATATATTGCTTTGAAAAAAATCCAAAATCTAAACCTTCTTTTTAAAATAATTATAAATATATAATTTAAAATTATATATATAATGTATGAAATAAAATACAATATTTTGGAGGTAATGAATGAAAGAATATATTAAATCAAATTTACAAGATATGATATCAGATCTGTGTAAATTAATTAATATACCTTCTGTAATGGGAGAAGCATCAGAAGGTATGCCTTTTGGAAAAGATGTAAACGCAGCTCTAGACTACATTCTGAGTTGGGCTGAATCCAAAGAAATGTATGTAAAGAATTACGAAGGATACGCCGGAGAAGTTAGCATTGGTAATGGTAATACAGTTGTTGGAATATTGGTTCATACAGATGTAGTCCCTGCTGGAGACGGTTGGAATACTAGTCCGTTTGAAGCTACTATTATAGGAGATAAGATTTACGGTAGAGGCTCTTTGGATGACAAAAGCCCAATTGTTTCATGCCTTTATGTTATGGATTATATTAATAAAAACAATCTATTATCAGATAAATATACTATCCGTATGATTATCGGAACAAATGAAGAAGAGGCTTGGGGAGGGATAAATTACTATATTAGTAAGGTAAATAAATTGCCTGATATGTCAATTGTACCTGATGCGAATTTTCCAATGATCTTTTGTGAAAAAGGATTACTGGATTTTAATATAGAATTTGAAAATATTAAAGACAAAACTAAGCATAGATTAACAGAAATTAACTTTGGTAATGCTAGGAATGTAGTCCCAGGTAAAGCAACATGCACAGTTACAAGTTCTCATATTGAAGAAATAAAAAACGCATTGTCTAAACATGAAAGCAATAAGTCGGTAAGATTAGTTTATAGTGATGATTCTGTCAGCATTGTTGTTAATGGGTTGAGTACTCATAGCATGTCCCCAGAAAAAGGCACAAATGCTATAGGACTTATGATGAATTTGTTATCTGATTTAGGCAAAGACTTAGATATGCATTACTTAGTAGAAGTTTATAATAATACAATGGGAATGACATATAATGGCGAAAAAATAAATTTAACATTAGAAGATGAAGTGTCCGGAAAATTAACTATGAATATTGGTAAGATAAATATATTAGATGACAAAGTAATATTTGAATCTAATATAAGATATCCGGCTTCTA
>CAZWCK010000035.1:8310-12569 GCA_964632625.1 uncultured Oscillospiraceae bacterium | reverse complement strand
AGGAATATAAATGAATTTATATGGCTTACAGTTGGGAACAAAAAAATTCCCGACAATGAAACCATTAGATAAATAGTAGAACTGACATAAACCGGTAACTTAAAGTTGCCGGTTTTTTAGTTATTCTCTTTTTACACTTGCACCTTGCATTTATTTGAGTTAAAATAAAAATTATTGTAGGCGTTTTCCAATTAGTAGGAATAGGATAAAATATTCAGTGAAAGCTAACGCCATAAAGGTGTAAATTGGAGAATTACAGCATTGAATTATTTGAGCTTTTGCTGGAATAAATAAAAATAAGGAGTCAAGAGAATGGGAAAAGACGTAAGGGAAAAAAGCGCATTAGTACGTGACTTGTATAGAAATACAAGTGAGTATGTAGAAAAAGAAGTGTTTATAAGAGGTTGGGTAAGAACTAACAGAAATTCAAATAAGTTTGGGTTTATTGAATTGAATGATGGGTCTTTCTTTAAATCTGTTCAGGTAGTTTATGAGCAGAATAATATAAATAATTTTGATGAAATTTCAAAAGTTGGCGTTGCAGCAGGTTTGGGAGTGAAGGGTATATTATGTTTAACTCCTGATGCAAAACAACCATTCGAGATAAAAGCAACTGATATTGTGGTTGAAGCGGGAACTGATTCTGATTATCCACTTCAGAAAAAAAGACATAGCATGGAATTCTTGAGGGAAATAGCCCACTTAAGACCTAGAAGCAATACTTTTTCAGCAGTATTCAGAGTTAGATCGCTTATTGCATATGCAATTCACAAATTTTTTCAAGAGCAAAATTTTGTCTATGCACATACACCTATTATAACTGGAAGTGACTGTGAAGGAGCAGGTGAAATGTTCAGGATAACTACTCTGGATATGGAAAATCCGCCGAGAAATGAAGACGGCACCATAGACTATTCACAGGATTTTTTTGGAAAGGAAACAGGACTTACTGTAAGCGGACAACTGGAAGCTGAAACCTTTGCGCTTGCATTTAGAAACGTATATACATTTGGACCAACCTTTAGAGCAGAAAATTCCAATACAACACGACATGCTTCGGAATTTTGGATGATTGAACCTGAAATTGCTTTTGCTGACCTTGAGGATGATATGGAACTGGCAGAAGCAATGATTAAATATATTATTAATTATGTATTGGAAAATGCCAAGGAGGAAATGGAATTTTTTGATAACTTTGTAGATAAGGGACTGATTGAAAGGCTTACAAAAATAGTAAGTTCTGATTTTGGTAGGGTAACATATACAGAAGCTGTAGAATTACTTCAAAAATCGGGAAAAGAATTTCAATACCCTGTTGAATGGGGAATAGATCTTCAAACTGAGCATGAAAGATATATTACAGAGGAAATTTTCAATAAGCCGGTATTTGTAACAGATTATCCGAAAGAGATCAAAGCATTTTATATGAGATTAAATGATGATGGCAAGACTGTTGCAGCAGCAGATCTTCTTGTACCAGGTGTAGGAGAAATCATTGGAGGTTCTCAAAGAGAAGAACGCTATGATATTTTAGAAAAAAGAATAAGAGAACTTGGTATGGATCCAAAGGATTACTGGTGGTATATGGATCTCCGAAAGTATGGTGGTGTTAAACATGCAGGTTATGGACTTGGCTTTGAAAGAATTATTATGTATATTACAGGAATGGGAAATATTAGAGATGTACAGCCTTTCCCAAGAACACCAAAGACAGCAGAATTTTAATTGCCCCATTTAGCATATTGCAGCACTGGGAAAAAACAAGAAGTTTGTTATTAGTTTGCGGTTTATATATTCATTTTTGCCATTGCCATATATTTCACAAAATGATATAATATAGGGGTTACGTGAAAAAATTATTTTAGGAGGTCAAAATATGAAGGGCTATACTAGCGATACTATTAGAAACGTTGCACTTGTTGGACATGGTGGATGTGGAAAAACTACATTCCTTGAGGCCGCGCTTCTAGAAACGGGAGTTACTACCAGATTAGGTAAAGTTGAAGATGGAAATACAGTTTCTGACTATGATAAGATGGAAATTGAAAAAGGTTATTCAATTAACACTTCAGTGGTTCCAATTGAGTGGAAGAACAGCAAAATTAATTTTATCGATACTCCGGGATATTTTGATTTTGTAGGAGAAGTCAATGCCGCACTTAGAGCAGCAGAGGCAGCCGTAATATTGGTTGATGCAGGTGCCGGAATACAAGTAGGTACAGAACAGGCTTGGAAGGCATGCGAGAGATATAAGAAACCGAGATTTATAGTAATTAATAAACGTGATAAAGATGAATTTGATTTTTATAAAACCTTTGATGAATTAAAAGCAAAGTTTGGCGAAACCTTGATACCATTTAGCTGGCCATTGACTGCAGAAATTGACGAAGGACTTAAAGAAGCTATTGCCATGACAGACGATGAGCTTATGGACAAATACTTTAATGGTGAAGAGTTTACAGATGAAGAGATTAAGACAGGTTTGGTACACGGCATAGCAGATGGCGTTATTGTACCTGTTTGCTCCTCCGCATTTTCATTAGGTCATGGAATAGAAGGCTTAATGGATTTACTTATTACCTATGTTCCTACGCCATATCAGCATGGACCATATAACGGTTTTAATGACAATAATGAACCTGTTGAAAGATTGTCAGTTGTGGATGCTCCAATGTCTGCCTTTGTATTTAAGACTATTGTAGACCCGTTCCTTGGGAAAATCTCATTGATGAAGGTTGTTACAGGAAAAATAAGCTCAGGTACAGAGGTACTTAATGAGAGAAGCGGAAAAACAGAAAAACTTGGTAAGTTGTTTTTCTTGAGAGGAAAGAATCAGTTAGAATTAAACTATGCAGAGGCTGGAGACATCGTAGCAGTTGCAAAACTTCAATATACTTTGTCCGGAGATACTCTTTGCGACAAGAATGATATTATCAGGTATTTGCCTTTAGACTTCCCTGAACCATCCTATTTTATCGCAATTGAGGCTGCTGACAAGGCAGATGAGGAAAAAATGGGTACAGGGCTAAACAGGTTAAGAGAAGAAGACCCGTCTTTTATAGTAGTGAGAGATGCAGAAGTTAAGCAGACATTACTTGGTGGACAGGGAGAAATACAATTAGCCATTATATTGGCAAAACTAAAAGACAGATTTGGTGTAAATGTGTTTACAGTGCCACAGAAAATTGCTTACAGAGAAACCATTAGAGGCAATTCAGATGTTCAGGGCAAGCACAAGAAACAATCCGGTGGCGCAGGTCAGTACGGAGATGTTCATATTAGATTTTCACCTTCAGAGGAAGAATTTGAATTTTCTGAAGAATTGTTCGGCGGTTCAATTCCAAAGAACTATGTTCCGGCAGTTGAAAAGGGACTTAGAGAGTCTTTGGATAAGGGACCTCTGGCAGGATGTAAGGTAGTAAATGTCAAGGCTGTGTTGTATGATGGTTCATACCATGATGTAGACTCCAATGAAATGGCATTTAAGATTGCAGCATCTCTTGCTTTCAAGAAAGGTATTGTTGAGGCAAAACCTTGCTTGCTTGAACCTGTAATGCATATGGATATTGTAGTTCCTGATGATTATATGGGAGATGTAATGGGAGATATGAACAAGAGAAGAGGAAAGATTTTGGGAATGGAACCTTTGCAGGATGGAGGACAGAAGCTAATGGCTGAAGCGCCTCAGGCAGAAGTGTTTGATTATGCAATTGCACTTAGAGCAATGACACAGGCAAGAGGTACTTTCACAATGAAATTTGAAAGATATGAACCTGTTCCAAATCAATTGGCAGAAAAAATAATTGCACAACACAAAGCTGCAGAAGAAGCATAAGCTTGATATTTAATTAATAACTAGGGGCATTCTCAAGAAGAGATAGCCCCTTTTCTCATATATGATTTTAGAATGGTATGAACTAAAAACTATTAAAGAGGGAAATGATAATGGCAAAAAAAACACAAACAGTATTTGTATGTCAGGAATGTGGCTATGAGAGCCCCAAATGGATGGGCCAATGTATTTGTGGTGCATGGAATACAATGATTGAGGAAAGAATAACGTCTGAAGCAGAAAAAGACAGCAGAAGCAGAAGTTTTGGGGGCACAAAGGGTAATGCAAGGGAAAAGGTTACGAGACCACTTTCGCTGACACAAATAAAATCTGGTAGCTCTAATAGAATAGATACCGGAATAGGAGAATTGAACAGAGTTCTTGGAGGAGGTATGGTTAAAGGCTCGCTGACACTTATTTCGGGAGA
>CAZWCK010000035.1:0-8210 GCA_964632625.1 uncultured Oscillospiraceae bacterium | reverse complement strand
AATCTATTTATATTATCAGAGACAAACATGGAAAATATAATGGATGTAATCGAGGAGTTAAAGCCGGAATTCATTATTATAGATTCAATACAAACCATGTATACGGCTAGCTTAGACTCTTCACCGGGAAGCGTTTCACAGGTGAGAGCGTGTGGAAATGAACTAATGAAATTGGGGAAAGTAAAAAACATTCCTATTTTTATTGTAGCACATGTTACTAAATCGGGAGATTTGGCAGGTCCAAAGATTGTAGAGCATCTAGTTGATTGTGTCTTAAATTTTCAAGGTGAAAGGAATCAGGAATTAAGAATACTCAGATCCTTCAAAAATAGATTTGGAACAACCAGTGAAATAGGTGCATTTGAAATGGCAGAAGAAGGACTGCTTGAAATAGAAAATCTTTCAAATTCTTTTTTGGAGGGTTTAGAAGGAAATGAAGAGGGAGCAGTTGCAACTGCAGTATACGAAGGGTCAAGACCATTATTTCTGGAAATTCAAGGTCTTACTTCACCTGCAAATATTGGATTTGCGAGAAGAAGTACTATTGGTATAGAAGCGTCAAGATTGAATATGATTTTGGCTGTTCTTGAGAGAAAAGCAGGAATAAGTCTAATGAATCAAGATGTATATGTTAATGTGGTAGGAGGAATTAAACCTGAAGGGACTTCTACAGACCTTGCAGTAGCACTAGCGATATATTCATCTTTTAAACGACAGGCTGGTTCCGGGAGGATACTTGCCGTTGGAGAAATAGGACTGACGGGTGATTTGCGTTCGGTACCAAATTGTGATAAAATAGTTAAAGAAGCAAGTAGGCTTGGCTTTGATAAAATAATAATGCCAAAGAAAAATGCTGAAAATATCAAGTTTGAAGTTAAGGGCTTGAAAATAGCGGGAGTTGCAAACATAAGAGAAGCAATCAACCAATATGTAAATTTATAAGTATTGGGAAGTTATAGTACTAAAATATCTATTATAGTTAAATAGGTACGAATACAATTGAGGTATGAATAATTGAAAATTAAATTTTATGGAGTAAGAGGAACTGCAGCTGTTACGAATGGAAAAGGCAGTCAAATAGGAATAAATACTTCCTGTGTATTTGTTCAAACGAAAGAAAAAAATTTGGTTTTTGACTGTGGAACAGGTATTGCTATGCTTGGAGATGAATTAATAAAAGAAAGAAAAATCAGGGAAATAGATTTGTTTATAAGTCATATTCATTTGGACCATGTTTTAGGATTAGTGGTATTCAAACCATTATATGACCGTGATTTTACAATAAATATTTATGGACAGGAGAGAGAAAACTTAAGTATTGAACAGCAACTGAAAAAGTTTTTTTCACCTCCTCTGTGGCCTGTTACGTTAGAATCAAGCAAAGCAAAAATTAATTTTCATACCTTAACTGAATATGGAACAATATATCAAAGTGAAAATATAAATAACTATAAGAAAAAAACAGAACAAGGTAAATTAGAAAAACAACAAAATTTAAAAATAACGACAATGAAATCCAATCACCCGAATATCTGTACTTTATATAGAGTTGAAGAAGATGGAAAGTCATTTGTTTATGCTCTTGATTATGAACATGATGATAAATCCTTTAGAGCGCTTGTGGAATTTTGCAAGGGTAGTGATCTTACAGTTTATGATGCAAGTTACATTAATGCAGAATATGAAAGTATGAAAGGATTCGGACATTCCACATGTGAGAAAGCAGTTGAATTTCAAAATAAAAGTGAATCTAAGAGAGTACTTCTTTCACATATACATTACACCAGAGAAGATGCGGAAATATTGAAAATAGAGAAAAACATAAAAAATAAAAATTGTTTCTTTGCAAGAGAGGGGTTTGTGTTAGAGTTATGAAACAAAAGAATAATGAGGAAAAATATAGCGATCATATTGAAGAGTGTAGGGACAATAAAAAGTGTAATTATCTAAATGTTAAGCAGGAAGATTTGAATATAAATTTAGACAATATATTAGATATAGCAACAGCGTTAAGCACAGAGAGAAATTTTTGCAAATTATTTGATAAGATTTTGATAGAAGCTATGTCAATCACAAATTGTGATGGCGGCACGTTGTATATTAATTATGATGAGCATCTGCATTTTAGGATAATGAAGACTGTTTCTATGAATATATATTTAGGAGCAGATGGTAAAGAAATTGCTTTACCACCGGTGCCCTTAAAGATGCAGAATGTCTGTGCCTATGCAGTATTAACCAAAAAACCTATTAATGTTAATGATGTTTATAATTGTGAAAATTTTGATTTCTCAGGACCTAAAAAATATGACTCAATTACAGGGTTTAAAACTAAATCAATGCTTGTAGTACCAATGGAAAACCATTATGGCGATGTAGTTGGAGTTTTACAGCTTATAAATGCCCTTGATGAGTATGGAAATATAATTTCCTTTGATAAAAAGTTTGAAAGAGTTATAAATTCACTTACTTCTTTAGCAGCTGTATCTATAACAAATATGAATCATTTGATAGAGGTGAAGGCCTTGTTTGCTTCTTTTGTAAGTGCAATATCAAGTGCCATCGATGAAAGGACTCCTTACAATGCAAGTCATACAAGGAATATGGTAATATATGGAGACCGTTTTATAGATTATATAAATGATAAATATGACAGAGGCGAGCTCCAGTGGGATATTAATGAGAATCATAAGGAACAGATATTAATGAGTATTTGGCTTCATGATATGGGTAAGATGACAACGCCTTTAGCTGTTATGAATAAGGAAACAAGGTTGGGTCAAGATTTTGATAAAATCAAAGATAAATTTATTAAAATTAGACTTCTAAATAGAATTGAATTTCTGGAAGGAAAAATTTCAAATGAAATATATTTGAAAAGGGATGAGGAAATTAGGCTGTCATGGGAAACTATAAAGAAGGCTGATACCGAGGGGTTCTTACAAGATGATACTCTGTCTGGTATAAAGGCAATTAGTGGCAGAACTTATGAAGATGAAGATGGAAATATTAATCCATGGCTTTCAGACAAGGAAATGGAAATGTTAAAAGTAAGAAAAGGGACGCTAACACGAGATGAAAGATTAATAATGGAAAATCACGTTGTAATAACAGAGCAGCTTTTAAAACAAATAAACTTTACGGGAGATTATAATCACGTAGTTGAGTGGGCTTCTGCTCATCATGAATATTTAGATGGTACGGGTTATCCAAATCATTTGACGGCAGAATCTTTATCTAGAGAAGTTAGGTTGATTACGATATTGGATATTTATGATGCACTGACAGCAAGGGATAGACCGTACAAGAAGCCACTACCTGTAGAAAAGGCGTTGTGTGTTTTGGAGGATATGGTAAAGGAAGGAAAACTTGATGGTGAATTGGTCGAATTATTCAAAGAAAGCCATGCATGGGTTAGGGCAAAGTAAACTTAATATAAAGAAATATATAGCTTATTTGGTTCTTGTGACGCTATTTCTTGGATTATTTGTTTTCGGTATTTTAGATAGTCTTGATAGTAAATTGCAGGATCGCTTATACCAAAGCTTAGGAGTGGTTAGTCCGGATATTTATGTAATAGGTATTGATGAAGAAACCTTAAAAGAATATGGACCTTTCCAATCATGGTCACGAGATGTAACTGCAAATATGATTGAACTTCTTACAGAAAATGAAGAAACAGCACCGGCGGTAATAGGAGTGGATATTGGCTTTTTTGGGAAGAGAACATCTGAAGAAGATGAACATCTGGTTTCAGTAATTAAAGAAGCACAGAAAAAAGGAATTAAAATTGTTTTGTCTTCTTTTGCCTCCTTTAGTACTGAGGCTATTGATACTGATGAAGGTTTTTATTTGCAATCAAAGGTGAGAACTTATGAAAAACCTTTTAGTCCCTTGTCGGAAATGTGTACTTTTGGACATGCAAATGTATTTCCGGATGAGGATGGTATAATTAGACACAGTCTACACCAGTTTGATTATAAAAATGAAACAGGAGGGGATAAAGAGAATATTACAAGCTATAGCTTTGCTTATGAAATATATAAAGCATATTATGAGAGCGAAGTGATTCCTCCTCTGAAAAACAATCAATGGTACATACATTATTCAGGGATGCCAATGGAATATTACGGTTCGCAAGGCGAAGGAAGTTCCTTTGTTAAGGTAATGACAGGAGAATATCCGAAGGAAATGTTTGCAGGTTCGGTGGTAATGATAGGACCTTATGCAACAGGCATGCAGGATGCATTTTTTACACCTGTAAGCGGAAAACAACAAATGAACGGAGTAGAAATAAGCGCAAATGTTTTACAGGCATTAATGGATGAGAATTTTAAGGTACCGATTTTCAAAACTATAAGTTTTTTTGTTTTGATAATTTTCATGGCCATAGAGTGTTTAGTTGTTAGAAAGTTGGATTTTAGAATTTCAGCCATAATAACACTTGCGATTTCCATAGCCTATATAGTTGGTTGTAAATTTGTATATGGGCAGGGATATATAATAGGAATATTGTACCCACTTGTAGCAATATGGTTGATTTATTTAATTCATACTTTTTATAGCTATATAAAAGAAAGATTAGAAAAGAAGAAGCTTGTAAATACATTCAGCAAATATTTATCACCTCAGATAGCAAAAAACATTGAGATTAGAGGTGATAATGCGCTTTTACTTGGAGGACAGAGAAAGAATATTGCGATACTATTTGTTGATATTCGAAGTTTTACCAGTATAAGTGAAGCTTTAGAGCCTGAACAGGTAGTGGAGTTTTTGAATCATTATTTGAATTTGACTGCAAGCAGTATATTTAATAATGAAGGAACACTTGACAAATTTATAGGTGATGCAACCATGGCTGTTTATAATGCACCTTTTGATCTTGATGATTATGTATTTAAGGCTGTAAAAACTGGTGTTGATATGGTAAAGGCAGCAAAACAGCTTGAAAAAGAGCTGACTTTGAATACAGGTGGTAAGGTTGGATTTGGAGTAGGAATACATTGTGGAGATGCTATAGTTGGAAATATAGGTACGGATTTCAGGATGGAATATACAGCAATTGGCGATACGATAAATACTGCAGCAAGACTTGAAGGGCAGGCAAAAGCAGGGGAGGTTATAATAAGCGATGCAGTTTACGAAACGGTCAAAGATAGAATAGATGCTACAGATATGGGGGTAAGACAATTAAAAGGTAAGGCGGAGAGCTTCCATATTTGGAGAGTAGATGCTATAAGGTAATATTGAAAATAGAAGTTTAGCAAAGGAAATTTATTAAATAGTATATTTAATGTAAATTTACTATAATAAATAAATAATTTTAGTGAGGGTAAATTTTATGAGGCAAAGAAATTTAATTTGTATTATTGTGTTTTGTATGGTTGGTTTGTGTTTTTCTCCTGTATATGCTTTTACAGATATAAAGGACAAGCATTGGGCTTCTAAAATGATTTTGGAAATGGAACAGAATGGAAATCTTATAGAGCTTACGGCAGCGGATGGTAGCTTCTCGGCAGATTCAGCAATTACCAGAGGAGAATTTATTACTGTTTTGGTAAAAGCGCTTGCTAATGGTAAGCAGGGAATACTAAATATGGAAGATGCCGATAGTGTAAGCTCTGAAATAAAGGGCTACTTAGGAGCAGCACAGGAAATCGGTGTTTTTTCAGGTGTTATGAAAGATGATAAGATTTATGCAAATGCAGATACACTTATTACAAGGCAGGAGGCGGCAACTATTCTTGGGAGATTTTTGAAAGTGACTTTGGATATTCCAACAGAATTTACAGACTCTATTGAAATAGCAAAATATATGAGGAGCTATGTGTCGGGAATGACAGCTGTAGGAATTATAAATGGGTATAAAGACAATAATTTCAGGCCTAAAGGAAATCTTACCAAAGCAGAAGCTGTTAGTCTAATTTCCAAATCAGCAAATTATAAAAAATTTGATGCTATAAATGTAGATATATATACAGGTGGAATGGGCTTTGGCTATTTGGATGGAAATATAAATGAGGCTTTATATCTTAATCCGATTGGCGTTGAAATTGACAATTCAGGTAATTTGATCATTGCAGACAATGGTAACAACTTGATAAGAAAGGTTAACGGTAAAGAAGTCAATACTATTGCAGGAAAGATTGAAACAAGAGAATTGACGGAACTTGCACTTGGACTTTACAAGGATGGTAATGCAAAGGAAGCTCTGTTTAATAGACCTGTTGATATGGCGGTAAACAGTAAGGGGCATCTTTTTGTTGCAGATAGCAGTAATAACTGTATAAGGGTAATCAAAGATGGAAATGTGTACAATTTTGCAGGTGGGGGCAAGGCAGGATTCAAGGAAGGAAGTAAGAATTCAGCACAGTTCAATCTTCCTAGTGGAATAGCTATTGACAAAGAAGATAATTTATATGTTGCAGATACATTGAATAACTGTATAAGAAAGATTGACAAAGAACAGAATGTTTCTGTTTTTGCAGGAGTTCCGGAAAAAGCAGGATATAAGGATGGTTCAAATAATAATGCTTTGTTCTTAGAGCCTATTGGAATAGCGATAGATGAAAAAGGTGTTATTTATGTGGCAGACTCGGGAAACCAGAGAATTAGAAAAATTGAAGACGGAAAGGTAACTACAGTAGCAGGCTCGGCTACAGCAAAAGATTTGGAGACAGGCTATTATAAAGGAGGTTTAGTAAACGGTAAAGCTTTAAAAGCGGAATTCAATTTTCCTAATGGAATTTCGTTTGGAGACAATGGAATGCTTTACATAGCAGATACAAACAATAATTGTATTAGAGGACTCACAAAGGATGGGAATGTGATTACAGTAGCAGGATGCGGAGCTGCGGGAATTGACGGCGGAAAGCCTCTTTTGGCGAGATTTAATGGGCCGACGGATGTTGAATATTATAATGGAGTTTTATATATTGCGGATTCATTAAACAGTGCAGTTCGCATAATTAAGATAAAATAAAAAACAAACTGGAAGTAGTGATAAGAAAAAAAGATATTATAAGGAGAGCAAATATATGATAAAGAAAGCAACTAATTGTAAAAAGGCAATTAGCTATGTAATATTGATTACAATGGTTTTTACTACATTGTTTGGTATGTTTTTTGTAGGCGAGGTGTATGCAGCAGAAAATTCCACAGACGTAAGAAATATTTCTATCTTGCAAATAGATGGTAGTGATGCGAAAGTCAGTAAAGGTGGCAAGAAGGAGATGAAAGCTGCTGAAGGAATGAAATTGGGAAAAGGATATACCGTATCAACGGGTAAAGACACCACTTTATATTTTCAGGCAGATGATGATAAGGCAATTAAATTGGCACCATCAAGTGCTGTAGTTATAAGTGAAGCAAGCAAGAAAAAACTTTCAGTGACATTGAAGAATGGCGAGGTATATTTTAATGTGAAGAAACCGGTTTCCGAGGATTCTTCGTTGGAATTTAATGCAGGTGGAGTAACAATGGGTATTCGTGGAACTGATGGGTTTATGTCCTTGCAGGGATCGGTAAACAGACAGGCGCGAATAGGATTATTTTCAGGAAAATCTATTATAAAAACAAAAAACCGTAGCTTTTCAATTGTTCCAATGCAAGTATTATTTTTGTCAATATCAAATGAACCAAATACATCACCTCTAAAGTTAGAGCCTTTAAATAGAGATAATATTTCTTATTTCTGTCTTGATGAATTGATTAGAACAAGGTCAGGAGAAGGAATTGGAGTTCAGATTTTGCCGGAGAATGGAAATGTGGTAATTGATGGGGTGATGGGTTCACAGGAATATTTGCAAACGCAGGCGCCGCCACAAGGGAGTTTGCTTGCACCTGTAAGCGATATGTTAGAGAAAAAAAAGAGGGAAGAAGTCTTAGAAAAAGAAAAACTGGAAGAACAGATTAATAAGGCAAAAAAAGAAAGTGGAGTTAACGATAATGGTGAAATTCTTTTGCCACCTATTGGGACTCCTTCGGGCAGTCAGGGAAATGGGCATAATGGGAATCAAGTACCATTACAAAACCAATTCCCTGAAAGTATTTCAGCAATGTTAAATATAGACGAAATGGAGAATTATTATGTAAGTGTCAATATGCCATTGGTTCAAGATGTAACCTTTACAATTTCTGACGGTGAAGGTGCGGTAGAACGGGTGGGTCCTACAGATGCAAGCGGAAATTATGTGGATTATTCTGATGAT
>CAZWCK010000034.1:0-12707 GCA_964632625.1 uncultured Oscillospiraceae bacterium | reverse complement strand
AAGTAAATTATTACAAGCCTCTAAGGAATGCATGGCTCACGATTACCATGTTAACTCTACTGTTTTCTATTTGGCAATTAATCACAACCGAAGCCTTTAGAAAAGAATTTATTTTATTTGCAATATTGGGAATAATAGCTCTTGTGGCTACAATAAATTACCAAAAAAGAATCGCTTTCTACACCAAGCAATCCATTTTGGAAGAATAGAAATTACTAAAATAAACTCGAAGAAAGGGTGTCACAAAATGCACATTTGTACTTTTTGTGATACCCTCTTTGCTTTTTTTCTTGTACTCTTTTAAATTTCTTTGCTCTTTTTTCGTACTAATTTTTATTTTTTGAATTCTGCAGGAAGAACATATTCATTTGCTTTTTCTTCGCCTCTCATGATACGAAGCCCACCTAGTGCCATAGCCTCTAACTCGTTTTCACCTGCCATTATTTCAACAGGAGCAATAAATTCAACTGCTTCTTTAATCTTATTTGCAATTGGTTTACAGTATGCAAGACCGCCTGTCAATACTATTGCATCTGGCTTTTGCTTGAAAGTAGTTGCAATAGCACCTATTGATTTTGCCATTCCATAAGCTTCTGCCTCTATAATCAACTTGGCTTTTTCATTTCCTTCATCAGCCATTTTTTCTATTTCTCTGCCATCAGAAGTTCCAAGGTGAGCAAACATACCGCCTTTTCCTCTGATTAATTTCTTCATTTGTTCATAAGTATATTTACCTGAGTAACACAGTTCAGCAAATGGCATAAGCTGAGTTGATCCTGATCTTTCAGCAGAAATATGGAATTCATCATCACCGATAGTATCAATAATCTGTCCATCCATATGTGCAGAAACTGTGCACCCGCCACCCATATGCGCAACAATAATCTTTAAATCCGAATATTTTTCCCCTTTTTGTTCAGCATATTTCATAGCCATTGCACGGGCATTAAGTACATGACATACTGATTTTTTCTCAATGTCCACAAATCCTGTAACCTTTGCAACCTCCAAAATATTTGCAGATGTTACCGCATCATAGATATATGCCTTAATTCCTATTTTGTCTGCTAACTGTTTCCCCAAAAGTCCACCAAGCTGTGAAGCATGAGCCATTGTAACATCTTCATTTCCAAGAGCATAATACAAATCGTCGTTTACTTCATATCCACCAGGGCATAATTGTGGATGCAATATGATTCCGCCTCTGCACATAATGCAATCAAGAGTATTAATATCAAAGTTCTCTTCCTTTAGAATGTCTTCAATTATTGCCGTTCTAAATGGAGCCTGATCAACAATCTTCTCAAAAGTGTTAATTTTTGCGGCATCATGCATAATACCTCTTGTGAATAATGGTCTTTCATCTTCAAATACTGCTATCTTTGTACTTGTTGACCCTGGATTGATTACTAAAATCTTAGTTGACATTTTATTTCCTCCGTTTTTATCTTTATTTTTTATGCCTGCGCTGCGCAAAGCATTAATGAATTGTATTTTTCTTCAAAGCTAGAACCTCTTGATGTCAACGCAATAGGAACTTTTGCGCCCACAATGCAGCCTGCCATTTTTGCATTTGCAAAACAAATAAGCGCTTTTAAGGTAATATTACCTGAAGTAATATTTGGTACAACTATAATATCTGCATCCCCAGTTATTGGGCTCATATAGCCTTTAATATCTGCTGCTTCCTTTGAAAAAGTAAGATCACAGGAAATAGGTCCTTCAAGGATACATTCTCCTAACTCTCCTGCTGCTGCCATTCTCTTAAGCTCTGCTGCATCAACAGTTTCCTGCATCTTTGGATTTACTACTTCTACCGCTGCAAGAACTCCGATTTTAGGATTTTTCTGCCCAATTCCCTCAAATACACGAACAGCATTATTAACAATGCCAACCTTCTGTTCAAAATTTGGTGTAACTAGCATTGCCGCGTCCGTCAGTAATAATAATTTATGATAACTTGGAATTTCGAGAAGTGTAACATGAGACATTGTCCCGCCCATGCCTATGCCGGTTTCTTTGTTTACTACTTCCTTCAATAAAGTTTTAGTTTCAAGAATTCCTTTCATCAGGAAATCGCCTTTTCCTTCTCTTATTAGCTCTACAGCTTTGAATGCTGCTTCGCTGTCTTCTGAAGTTTCAACTATTTGTGCCGCATCCACATCGTAGCCTAATTTCTTTGATTTTTCAATAATCTCTGCTTTTTTTCCCACAAGGGTATAGTCTATTACCCCATGCTCATGCGCAAGTAATACTGCCTCTAACGCATGCTCATCGTGTGCTGCCGCAACTACTACTCTCTTCTTCTTTCCAGCCTTTGCTGAAGCTACTAATTCTTCAAAATTTTTAAAAGCCATTTCCATCCTCCTATAATATTTTTTAATCCAAGACACTTTGTTAATCAATAAATAATTTTTTTGTAATAAAATACATTAAAAATTATTAGTTTTTGTGAATGTCTACAATAAATTAAAGCTTTCTTATAATTTTATTGTTTATAGCACACTACATCTTTTCAACAGCGTACTACTTCATTTTATCATTGTTAAATACATAACTATTCTACAATACTTATAAAAAAAAAGCAACCTATATAAAAGGTTGCTTACAAATTATTCTGACTTGTCATTTTCCATTATTTTTTATTATTTTCTACTTATTGTAATTACTCCGAATTTTATTTTCTATTATCTGTTTATGTACACTTACCTGCTTTAAGCCTGCGCCGCACATAACATTAATGCATTATATTTTTCTTCAAAGCTAGAGCCTCTTGATGTCAACACTATAGGAACCTTGGCACCAACAATACAACCTGCCATCTTTGCACCACTAAGACATATAAGTGCCTTGGACATAATATTTCCGGTAGCAATGTTAGGTACTATCAAAATATCAGCATCACCTGTAACAGGACTCTTATAGCCTTTAATATCTGCTGCTTCTTTTGAAAAAGTAAGATCACAGGAAATAGGTCCTTCAAGAATGCATTCTCCAAACCTACCGCCCTCTGACAATTTCTTCAATTCTGCAGCATCCACGGTTTCCTGCATCTTGGGATTTACTACTTCAACAGCCGCGAGTACCGCTACCTTAGGACATTTTTCGCCTAGTCCATGAAATACTCTTACTGCATTTTCTACTATGCCTATTTTCTGTTCCAAGGTTGGATTAAGTATCATTCCGCCATCTGTTGTACAGAACAATTTCGGGAAGGTAGAAATCTCAATAAGTGCAACATGAGACATCACGCCGCCCATACCTATGCCTGTCTCCTTATTTACCACTTCCTTTAGCAAAGTCGCGGTTTCCAACTTTCCTTTCATTAAAAAGTCGCCTTTTCCTTCTCTTACAAGCTCAACAGCTTTGAATGCCGCTTCTTTGTCCTCTGCCGTTTCCACAATTTCATTTTCATCTACTGTATATCCAAGTTTTTTGGCTTTTTCCATTATCTGATCTTTTATTCCCACCAAAACATAGTTTATAACTCCTTCATCATGCGCCTTCAACACAGCCTCCAACGCGTGTTCATCATGCGCCGCTGCCACGATTACCCTTTTTTTGCTTCCTGAACGTACCGATGCAATTAACTCTTCAAAATTCTTAAACGACATAATAATTTCTCCTTCTTACATTTGACTGCATAAACAATCATGATTATTAATTATTATACCATTTATATTTGTTAAAATCAAGACTACTATTTTATTCCATTTGAGTGCTTCCTTCTAAGGAAAATACGGTTTCTTCACATATATTAGTTGCATAATCGCCTATTCTCTCAAGGTGTGCTGCAATAAACAAAAACATTATGCTTTGCTTTGCTCTTTCATTGTCTTTCTCTGCAAGATTCAAAAGCTCATCATAAATATTTCTAAACATTTCGTCTACTTCCTCGTCGCCCTTCCATACTTTTCTTGCTAACCTCAAATCCCTGTCTAAGAAGGCTCTTATAGCATTGTTCACCATTCTGGCGGCCATATCCGCCATTCTTGGTAAATCTATTATTTCCTTTATATATTCTTCAGTTTCCAACCGCAAAGTGTATTTTGCAATATCCTCACAATGATCGCCTATCCTCTCAAGATCTCTTATCATTTTCATTATAGAAACACAGTATCTCAAATCTCCTGCGAGGGGCTGCTGAGTTACCAAAAGCTCAAAACATTTTATATTTATGTCGTCCTCCATGTCGTCAATTTCTTCATCCTCATCTATTATTTTTCTTGCCAATGTAGTATCCTTTTCCTTTAGGGATTTTATTGAATTAATAATAGTTTCATTGACTTTGTCAGTCATTTCCAGAACCATTTCTTTTATCTCTGAAAGCTGCGCATCCATCGCAGGTCTTGCTACCATTTTTTTACCTCCTTTTATTTACCTATTTTTTTATAAATAGAACACATTAACCAAATCTACCGGTTATATAGTCCTCCGTCTTTTGGTTTGTTGGATTTGAAAATATTTGCTTTGTCAAACCTTTTTCCACTACACTTCCTGACAGGAAAAATGAAGTATAATCAGATACCCTTCCTGCCTGCTGCATATTGTGGGTAACTATAACGATTGTATATTTGTTTGAAAGCTCCTGTAATAGTTCTTCTATTTTGGAAGTTGCAACAGGATCCAATGCTGATGTAGGCTCATCCATAAGTATTACCTCTGGTTCTACTGCCAGGCATCTTGCTATACAAAGTCTTTGCTGTTGCCCTCCCGAAAGCCCCATTGCGGACTTGTTCAATCTATCCTTTACCTCTTCCCAAAGTGCAACCTCTCTAAGAGTTCTTTCTACTGTTTCGTCTAACTTTTCTTTATTCTTTTCCCCATGTATTCTTGGTCCATAAACAATGTTTTCATATATGGATTTATAAAAAGGATTTGGCCTTTGAAACACCATTCCCACATTTTTTCTAAGAGCTATAACATCGTAATTCTTTGCATATATATCTTGTTCATCAAATTTAATTTGCCCTTCTATTTTCACTCCATCCACCAAATCATTCATTCTGTTTAGAGTTCTTAAAAAGGTTGATTTTCCGCAACCTGAGGGTCCTATGAGCGCTGTAACCTTGTTTTCCTCAACGTCCATGTCTATATCCTTTAATGCCTGAAAATTACCATAGTACAGGTTTAATTTTTCTACCTCGAATTTTTTTGTCATTTGCTTTCCCTCCTCTCTTGGTATATTTTATTTTTTAAGTATCTTTTCGTTGCTTCTCGGGGTATTTCTACTTTACTTTTCCTAACTGTCCAACAACTATGTTTGCCCCTGTATTTATTATAAGCAAAACTATTATCAGCAAGGCTGCCGTTGCATATGTTTTTTCCTCTGATAATCCTTCAGATGCAAGCATATACAGGTGAAGTGCCATGGTTCTTGTTGAATCAAACAAGGATGTGGCCATACGAAGAGAGCCTCCTATTGTGAGCATTACCGCTGCGGTTTCTCCTATTGCCCTACCAATACCCAGTATTAGCCCCGACAAAATCCCGGACTTACAGCAAGGAAGAACTACTTTTTTAATGGTCTGCCACTTGGTTGCTCCAAGTGATAAAGATCCCTCCCTGTATGACATTGGTACTGTTTTCAAGGATTCCTCTGTGGCTCTTACCAAGGTTGGCAATACCATGAGAGAAAGCGTCAGCCCACCGGAAATAACAGACCATCCCATCCCAAGAAACACCACGAAAAAGGCAAAGCCAAACAATCCAAATATTATGGAAGGAATCCCTGCAAGAACCTCCGTAAAAAATCTTATAATCCTTACTCCTAAACCTTCTTTTGCATATTCATTGAAGTACACCGCTGCTGATATTCCTATAGGAGTGGAAATAACAATGGATACAAGAGTAACATAAATAGTTCCTAAGATAACGGTAAATATGCCTCCCTCTTTGCCCATAGCTCTTGGATTCTGAGTGAGAAAAGTCATGTCTATATTTGGAATACCCTTTGCAAGTATATATGTTATAATTATTATCAATGCCGCCAGTGTCAATGCTGACAAAATGCCTATAGCTGTATAAAACATACAGCTCTTTAATCTTTTCATACTATTCATCAGTTTTGACCCCTCAACTTTTTTTCATTATTCATAGGCTTACGCCTCCCATTCTTCTCATGGTTATCTGAGCTATGGAATTCAGCACCATTATTATTACAAACAAGATGATTCCTATTGCAAATAATGCTTGTTGGTGCTGAGGTCCTGCATAAGACATTTCCATGGCTATGGTTCCTGTTAGGGTAGCCGCAGAATCCAGTACCCCTGTTGGTACTTTGGGCATGTTTCCGGTTATAAGAAGTACAGCCATGGTTTCTCCTATGGCTCTTCCCATTCCCAGTATAACGGAGGAAAATATGCCTGATTTCGCTGCAGGAAGTATTACCTTGGTAATAGTCTCTCGCTTTGTCGCTCCAAGTGCCAACGAAGCTTCTTCATACTCACTTGGAACTGCTGAAATTGCGTTTTCTGATAAACTGACTATGGTTGGCAGTATCATTATAGCTAGAATAATGGCTCCTGCAAGTATACTAAAACCTGTGGTTGTTGCCTCTTTATTAAAAATCTGCCAGATAGGTAAAATATATTCTCTAATTGCCGGCACCAGTATTACAAGTCCGAAAAAACCATAAACCACTGATGGAATTCCTGCAAGCAGCTCTATTGCCGACTTGAACAGCCTTGCCGGTTTAGTAGGCAATATCTTTGCCAGAAACAAGGCACAAGCAATGCCCGTGGGTACGCCTATTATCAACGCACCCACAGTTACCCAAATAGTTCCTGCAAGAAGAGGAAGTATACCGTATTGCCCGGCTGTTGGCTTCCAAGAGTCTCCAAGTATAAAATTCAACACGCCATATTCTGTTAAAACCGGAAGCCCTGATTTAAAAATGAAAAAGGTGATTAACGCTACCGATATAGTCGATGCTGCTGCGCATAGAAATATTATTTTTTCAATTACTAATTCTGATTTTTTCATCTTTGCTTTCCTTCTCTGATTTTGCTTTTCATATTTTTTTATTTTTGATATAAGCTTATCTACTTTTATTTTTGAGATAAGCTTATATCTTTTTATTTCGAGATTAACTTATATACTTTTATTTTGTCGAAATAAATTTAATTTGTTCTATTTTACTGGAATAAATCCATTTTCTTGCACTAGATTTTGCCCATCTTCGCTTAAAGCGAAGTCTATATAAGCTTGTGCTTCTGCGCTTATTTCTCCACCTGTGACATATATAAACGGCCTTGAAATTTTGTAGGCTTCTGCAATTACATTCTCAGATGTTGCTTCTATGCCTTCTACCTTTACCGCCTTAACGCTATTATCCATAGAGCCAAGGGAAACATAGCCTATTGAATTCGGAGTATTTGCAACAGTATGCTTTACAGCGCCTGTTGATGGTTGCACCAATGCATTTACTGTTGTTCCATCAACCTCTGTACCGCTTGCATCCTTGGAAAGCACGCCTGTTATTTCTGTAAATGCTCCTCTTGTCCCTGAGCCTTCTTCTCTTGTTACTACTACAATTTCTTCATTTTCACCGCCAACTTCACTCCAATTAGTGATTTTTCCTGTATAAATGTCTTTGATTTGATCAATTGTCAAATCTTCAATTTTTGTTTTATGGTTAACCACTACAGCTATGCCATCCATAGCTATTGTTATTTCCTCTGAAATTTCACTTTTTTCCTCATCTTTTACATTTCTAGAAAGTGAGCCTATGTCTGAAATGCCTTCTGTAATGGATTTGATTCCCTGTCCTGAGCCTCCACCCTGAACCTCAACTACTACTCCTGTATTTTTATTCATGAACTCTTCTGCAATCACTTCCGACAACGGTTGCACGGAGGTTGAACCGGCTATTACCACAGTTCCGCTCATACCTTCTGCTGTTTCCTGTCCCTCACTTGCAGTTTGATTTCCTCCGCAGCCTGTAACTGTCATAAGCATCATTCCTGTGATGCAACCTACTAATAATAAATTTTTACAAGTCTTTTTAATGTTTTTAATTTTCATGTTCATTTTTATTTTCTTTCTCTTCACTTAATTATCAATATTTTGGGGGCATTTTTATTTTAATATTTTTTTATTTGCCTTATGCATTAATAATATGCCCTGAATGTTAACGGAAAATTAAATATTTAGTTAAAAGCTTGTTAACTGCGTTAATTGTATGTTAATTAAAAAAGATCAAATTAAAGATTTATATTTGCGCATATTACCGTTTTATAATGTGATGTTTAGATAACTATTTTGTTATAAAGTAAAAAGTAGGCAAGGTGATTATATTCCTTGTCTACTTTCAAATAAAGCGGGGATTTCACCCCGCCAAAATATGTTTGTTATTTGTATTTGTAAATCATATTATTTTGTAACAGATACTTTATCTAATTCATGATAACCCATTGGGCTTACCCACAGTCCTTCTACTTTATTATTTGCCCCAATTGTCATATTAGGATAGTACATTGGAATATATGGTAAATCATCATTTAACAAAACAGCCAAATCTGTGTAGTGCTTTTCCCTTTGATCCTGATCTAACGAAACTTTTGCCGCATCTAGCAACTTATCACATTCTTTATTTCCATAGAAAGAATCATTTCCGGCCGTAGCATCTGACATTGAGTGATAAAGAGGATATAATGTATAATTGGCATCAGCAGTAGTAGTTGTCCAATAATCAATTATTAATCCGTGATCTTCTTGTCCTAATTTAGAAAGTAGCGTTCCCCATTCCATTACATCAATGTTCAAAGTAACTCCGATCTCTTCCAGTTGGCTTTTTACAATTTGACACATTTCTAAATCTGTTTGATCATCACATGTCCAAACAGAAATTGTGAAACCATCCGGATATCCAGCATCTGAAAGTAATTGTTTTGCCTGCTCTGGATTATATTCACTTTTTTCTATTTCAGAGTTATATCCAAAAGCTAGTGGAGGAATAACAGAATTTGCGACCTGACCACTACCGTAAAGAACAGCGTCTACAATACCTTGTTTGTCAATTGCCATTTCAATAGCATGCCTTACATCCTTATTTTTTAATGGACCATCATATGTATAATTGGTAGTTAAGAAAACGCATTTCAAAGAAGGACTGCTTAATAGTTTCAAGTTTTCATTTTCCTCAATCTTGGAAATATCATTAGCAGAAACGTCATATGACATATCTATTTCACCCATTTCCAATTGGATTGTACGCTGTGCAGCCTCTGGAACTACCTTCATAACGATATTCTTTGTTAGTGCTTTTCCATCATAATAATCCTCAAAAGCCTCTAGTTTACAATACTCACCTTGCTTCCATTCCACAAATTTATATGGACCCGAGCCTATTGGATTTAAGGCAAATTCCTCAGGATTACTTTCCGCAGCATGCTTCGGTACAATGGCTGCAGCAGGATAAGCAAAATGTGATAAAATTGGTCCAAATGGCTCTTTTGTATTAACAATAACCATATTATCACCCTCGATTTCTACCGAAGATACAAAATCCAAAATATATGATACTTCTACATGATCCAAAATTCTTTCAATCGAATACTTAACGTCCTCTGCTGTCAAGTCAGTACCATCATGAAATTTAATTCCTTCACGAATTTTAAATTTGAGTGACGTATCACTTATGCGCTCCCAACTTTCTGCAATATTAGGTACAATCTCCATATCTTTATCATACTTTACAAGGGTATCAAAAATATTTCCTGTTACCGTAATTGCCACGGTTTGTTTCCCTACATGAGGATCAAGGGAAGTAACATCCGCACTCTGTGCAAATGTAAGAGTATCTTTAGTTTCACCTTGTCCTTCTTTCGATACATCTTCACCACTATTGCAACCTGTAAACAATAATAATGTGATAACGAATAATGCTATAAACTTTTTCATATCTTTCCTCCTTTTTTTACTTCAAATCTAATCCATCAGAACACAAATGGCATGCAATAAAATGCTTTGGCTCTTTTTCGACTAGTTTGGGGTTAACTGTATGACACTGTTCTTTTGCAAAAAGACAGCGTTTTGCAAATCTGCATCCTGGTTTTGGATTAATTGGCGATGTCAACTCACCTTGCAAAAGAATTCTATTTGCTTTGTAATCCGGATCAGGAACAGGAATCGCTGAAAACAATGCTTTTGTATATGGATGCATTGGATTTTTGAATAAGCTTTTTGCTGGGGCTTTTTCAACCAATTGTCCCAAATACATAACAACGATATTATCAGACAAATGTTTTACAACAGACAAATCATGTGTAATAAAAATATAAGTCAATCCAAATTGTTTTTGTAAATCCTGCATTAGATTTAAAATCTGTGCTTGAATTGAAACGTCAAGAGCCGAAACAGGCTCATCGCAAACAATTAGACTAGGGTTCAAAACTAAAGCTCTTGCTATGCCTATTCTTTGCCGCCTGCCGCCATCCAGTTCATGCGGATAAGAATTAACAAGACGAGTTGCCAGCCCAACTAAATCCATCATTTCATGTATTTTACTCTGCACCTCATGCTTATCCTTTCCGCTAATAATCTTTTGTATCAGAAGCGGTTCAATAATTGCCTGACCTACCGTCATACGAGGATTTAATGATGCAAATGGATCCTGAAAAATCATTTGCATATCTGCACGTAGAGTTTTCATTTTTTTAGAATCGTAGTCTAGAATATTTTCATTTTTGTAAATAACACGACCGTCTGTTGGTTCATGCAATCGTAGAATGGATCTTCCCATCGTAGATTTGCCACATCCTGATTCTCCTACTACTCCTAAGGTTTCCCCCTTGTTTAAAATGAACGACACATCATCTACAGCATGCAAATTTCCATTCGGAGTATTAAAATACTTTTTTAAACCTTCTACTTTTAGTATTGCCTCATTATTTTTCATCTGCATCCTCCTCTCTTTTTGCTTGCTCTACTGGCTGTTCAAAGAGAAAACATTTTACAGTATGTTCGTCTCCTATGTCTATAATATCTGGAGTTTTTTCTTTACATTTCTCTGTAGCACATTCACATCTTGGCCAAAACTTACAACCTTTTGGAAGATTCATTGGATCTGGCATAAGCCCAGGAATAGGTTTCAACCGCTCAACGTCGTTGCTAAGACTTGGAATCGAGCCAAATAGTCCAATAGTATAGGGGTGCTTTGTATTGTGATATATTTCTGAAATTGAACCATATTCCACAATCTCGCCCGCATATATTATTGCAACTTCGTCACAATTTTGTGCAACCACACCTAGGTCATGTGTAATTAACAGCATAGATGTATTAAATTTATTTTTTAAATTTTTTATTGTTTCCAATACTTGTGCCTGAATTGTTACGTCTAAAGCCGTAGTAGGCTCATCAGCAATCAGCAATTTCGGATTGCATGCAAGTGAAATTGCAATAATAACACGTTGCTTCATACCACCCGAAAACTGATGAGGATATTCACCAGATCGTTCTGCCGGAATACCTACTAACTCTAGCATACTTCTAGCTTTTTTCATGGCTTCTTTTGAAGAAATGTTCTCATGGTTTTCAATTACCTCTGCTATCTGCTCGCCTATTGGCATTATCGGATTCAAAGAAGTCATCGGATCTTGGAAAATCATGGATATATGCTTTCCTCGAATTTTTTGTAACTCATTTTCTGTCAACAATAGGAGATCTTCCCCATTGTACTCAATTTTACCCTGTTTAATACGACCTGTATTTTTCGGAAGTAATCCAATTATTCCTTTTGCAAGAGTTGTTTTCCCTGCACCGGTCTCTCCTACCAAGCCTAAAGTTTTTCCTGTCTTTACACAAAGGGTAACTCCATTTACGGCTGCTACAACACCATCATCTGTTTCATAATGAATTACTATTTTATCAATCTTTAATATATCTGTCATCGCTACTCCCCTTTTACTAATTTTTTAACTTTGGATCCAAAGCGTCTCTTAAACCGTCACCAAAAACATTCATTGAAAGTGTTGTCAACATAATACCCAAACCGGGGATAACCGTAATATGCCAAGCATCTCTTATATAGGTTTTGGCTGAAGTCAGCATTGCTCCCCATTCAGGTAGAGGAGGTTTAATTCCAAGTCCGAGATAAGATAATGCTGCAATTGACAAGATTGCGTTTGCGGTGCTCAGCGTAGCCTGAACTATTACAGGTGCAAGAGAATTAGGCAAAATATATTTTGTTATAATCCTAAAATCATTTGCTCCCGCAGCTTTAGCCGACTCAACATATTCCCTATCCTTTACAGACATAACCGAAGCCCGTATGATTCGAGCAAATCCAGGGATTTCAGGTATTGCAATAGAAATCAAAAGATTGAAAACACTGGCGCCTAATGCCGATACAATAGCAATAGCAAGAAGCATATACGGAATTGCAAGAAATACATCCATTACTCGCATTATAGCATTGTCTATCTTTCCACCGTAGTATCCTGCTACAGATCCTAGGATACCGCCTATTCCCGTGGCAATTGCAATTGCACATGCACTTATAAATAAGGAATATCTGGTTCCCCAAATCATTCTAAATAACATGCTTCTTCCAAATTCATCATATCCCCAAATACCCCTTATATTGTCCCAATTTGGTTCTTGAAGTTTTTGACCAAGATTCATTTTTACAATTTCTTCTTCATAAAAAGCATTTCCTGTAGCAATATCAATTATTATTGTAGAAAAGGAAATAATAATTAATA
>CAZWCK010000033.1:0-12872 GCA_964632625.1 uncultured Oscillospiraceae bacterium | reverse complement strand
TGGTCCCCTGCTCTGCAGAAGTATAATTCTTTTTAACCTGAATAAATTTAGGTATTGCAGGTTGATAGTCAAACTCAATTATCTCATTTTCTCTGCTCAGCTCACTAACTGAATATTTTGATTTACCTTCAGTACTATTTTGCCTGTAATCATATGACAATCTTTTTATTACGGCTGTCATAATATCATTGTCTTCAAAATTCTTGCTTCCATTATACATTAAATCCCTTATATTTTCAGATTGTTTGTCATATAATGTCTTTTCAGTATTTACTGTGCTTCTATCATAAAGCCTTATTTCCATAAAGTCCTTGACTACTGGTGTTATCAATTCCAAATATGAATTTGCAAAAGAAGGATAAACCTTGGATATAACACTACTCTTTTCTATGAATTGATTATAGTTTTTTACAGTACCAAGCAATATCAATTGATCCATGGCTCTCGTAAAGGCCACATATAATATTCTTATTTCCTCTTCAATGCTCTCTTCTGAAATTTTTCTCTCAATTATGTTTTGCACTAAAGTTTTTTTATACCAATGTTCTTCGTCATTTACATGTTTCAATCCAATTCCAAGATCTTTATGCATAGACAAATTACTCTCATTTCTCTTATAATTAAATTTTCTTCCCATTCCCGCCAGCAATACCATTGGGAACTCCAATCCTTTGCTTTTGTGAATAGTCATAATTCTTACTACATCGTCATTTTCAGATACTAGACTGACTTGTCCAACACTTATCTCTCTCTTTTTTATTGCATCTATGTAATTAATGAATCCATACAAACTACCCGTGTTAATTTGCTGATATGCGACCGCTTTATCTATTAATGCCCTCATGTTTGCCTGTCTCTGTTCCCCGCCCGGAAAAGCTCCATAATAAGTGTAATAGCCTGTGTTCCACATAAGCTTCCATAAAAAATCTGACAAAGCAAGAGTCGTCGACATTTTTCTCCAATTAATTATTTTTTCTAATGCTTCACTACATTTTTTTTGAAGGCATTCATCAGTTCCCTTTTTAGAATATAGCATAAATACATTGGCATAAGAAAGTTTATTATCTAGAAGTCTTATTTTGATCAGTTCTTCAGCTGAAAAATCTAGAATGGCTGAAAACAGTACCGTAAGCAATGGTAAATCCTGATTCTTGTTGTCAATAATTTTAAGTAATGAAAGAAAAATATCTATTTCAATAGTATCAAAATATCCTTGGCTATCCTCCACGTAAGCCATAATATTATTTTCATATAATATCTTTTGAAATTTATCTGCGTAATTTTTGGTACTGCGCATTAGGATTACAATATCTTTTTTTTGCAAACCACGTTCAACCTGTTCCTTAGCATCAAAAATAGTACTTCCCAAAGAATTTTTTATTATTTCACAAGCAGCATATGCCTCAAGCTCGACTGTTTTTAGTTCTTTTATTTCCTCAGGTAATTGTTGCAAATCGTCTTGTTTTTCTGTATCCATAAGATACAACACGGGCTTATGATTATGTTTACCTCTATAGATATTGCCTTCATATAATTTAGCTTTGTCATCATAATCATCCATTATTACTTCAAAAACCTTGTTTATTGAATCAATGATATTTCCTTTACTTCTGAAGTTTTTGTTTAAGTCTATTTTTTTATTTGTTCCCGATTTGTCCTTATCATATCTTGTATACTTTTCTAAAAATATTTCAGGCTCAGCTAATCTAAATTTATAAATACTTTGTTTTACATCACCTACCATGAAAAGATTGTTTTTTCTTTTTATGCTATTTATCAAGGTGTCCTGAATAATATTACTATCTTGATATTCATCAATGAAAATATAGCTGAACTTGTTCCGATATTCCTGAGCAACATCTTCATCCTTCAATATATTTAAGGCAAAATGTTCTATATCATTAAAATCTATTACACCCTTTTCTTCTTTAAGATCACAAAAATTAATTTTAAATTTTCTCACTAGATTACAAAGGTATTCCAAGTATATTCTTGTATTTTGAATTTCTTTCACATACTCTGAAACATCTTTTGACAAATATCTTTCAATAATATTTTTGATGCAGGCATTTCCCCTATCTCTTAAATATTTTATCATTTCTTTTATCTGCTCATATTCTTCTTTTTCATCTTTTTTGGCAATATATCTTTCCCCCTTATATGCACGAATTGCCTGTGAAAAAGAAAAAAAATCTTTCTTATTAAGTTTTTCAATAATTACGCCCATTCTGTCAAGTTCTGCCTTGCATTTTACCGCCAAACTATTAACCCCACACTGCTCCAATAATGCATAAACATCTTCAAAACAATTATAGGCGCACATGATTTCACTTTTAATGTCCTTGAGCATAAAATCATATAAATATGAATTATAAAAACTCTCTGTTGTTATTTCCTTTGAGAGATTTTCTTCAATCCAAAGCTCAGGTTCAGGTACGCTCTGCAAGGTATAATAAGTTTCCTTAATCATATTCCTAATATTATCTTCATTTCTGCCGTTTGAATATTTATTTAAGAAATCAAAAAACAAGGGTTCCTTTAATTCAAACAATTCCTCAAACAATTTATCCATGGCCTGTTCTCTTAATATTACCCCTTGTGCTTCATCACATATTTTAAAATTCGGATCTACGTTTATCAAATAAAAATAGCGCCTGATTATTTCCAAGGCAAAAGCATGAAAAGTACTTATATTTGCAATATAAATATCATTTAATTGCTTTCTCAAGAAAACAGCTTGTGAAGGGTTATCCTTAATTTCATCTTTTATGGATTTAGTTATTTTTTCACGCATTTCTGCCGCTGCAGCATTAGTAAAAGTCACTATTAGCATTTCGGATATTGGTGTTTTTTCCTCAATAATCAATCTTTTAATTCGCTCAACCAATACCGCAGTTTTTCCCGAACCTGCTGCTGCAGACACAAGAATATTGCTGTTTCTAACTTCTATTGCTTGTTTTTGCTCTTCTGTCCAGTTCATAAATATCCACCAACTTCAATTAACTATACTAGTTTCATTTTCTTTAATAATATTACTATTTTCTTCCCTTTTGGCATCATTTCTATTTCACTTCCTTTAATGGCTCCAAGTTTAAGCAAGAGAATGCCGTACAAGGCTGCCCCTGCTCCAATAGATATCACCGTAGAAAGACTATTGCCCAATATTCCTGAAACAAGCATGTATACAATTTTAACCAACATAAACATACTTATGCCAGCAAATAAAGGTTTAACTACCGATAACGCAATATCATATTTTATTTTAGTACATTTATTAACTGCAATAAAATTCAAAATACCAATTGTAGCAAATCCAAGTACACTTCCCCATGCTGCTCCGTCAATATTTAAGGAAGGAATGCCAACTAACACATAATTAGCCGTGCATTTTACAGCAAACCCTGCAAATAGACCATATACAGCTAACGCTGGTCGCCCTAATCCTTGCAGTATCCCCGCCATAGTCTGCGCAATGCATAAAAAAACAATTCCTATAGATACAATAAATAAACTGGATGAGCTATTTACTGCGGCTTCCATCTTCAGAGGATATAATAATCTCATAATTGGTTCAGATAGAGACATCAATCCCAAAGAGCAAGGTATTCCAATTATCATAGAAGTCCTAAGTCCCAACTTAATATTGGTACGCAAAAATTCCTCATCCCCAATGGATTTTGCAGAAGCAATCGCAGGAACCATAGATAATGCCATGGACAATGCTAAAGCCATAGGTATGTTAACTATTGGAAGTGCCATTCCTGTCAGTTGTCCATAAAGAGCATTTGCCTCTTGAGAAGAGTAGCCAATATCCTGTAGTCTCGTCATAACAAAAGCAAAATCTCCCAAATTAATTATTGGCATAATTGAAACACCTACAGTAATAGGTATGGAAATAACTGCTAGTGTTTTTAATATGCTTGCTGAGCTTTCTTGCTCTTTATACTTACATCCTTCGATGTGTTTTTTTATTTGGGTTTTCTTCTTCTGATAAATAATCATAAGCACTAATATTCCAAATAAAGGACCTATACTTGTTCCCGCCGTTGCTCCAGCTGCTGCATATGATATTCCATATGGAACTAGCATTATGCCTAACGTCAATCCACAGGCAACTCTAATTCCCTGTTCAATTAATTGTGAAGTGGCTGTAGGTCCCATTTCCTGCATGCCTTGAAAATATCCCCTGTATACTGACATTATTGGGATAAATAGCAACGCTGGAGCAATTGCCCTCATTGCATAGGCAGCTCCGGGATTTCCTACTAAATTCACAATTTTCTCAGCTCCAAGCAATATCAAGAAAAAGGCTATTAATCCAAAACCCACCATAAAAATAAAGGCTAGTTTGAAAATTCTATGTGCTTCCCTATAATTTCCTATTGCTATTTTTTCTGAAGTCATTTTTGATATTGCCGCTGGCGCACCATTGGTGGAAAATATTAATAAAAATAGATATATTGGATATGCAGTCTGATAATATCCCATTCCTTCATCCCCTATTATATTTGCCAAAGGAATTCTAAATATAGCCCCCATTACCTGCACTAACAGTCCTGCGATTCCCAAAACAACTGCACCCTTTACAAATGTCTTTTTACTCATGCCAATCTACCCCATTTTTCAAAACAAACTAAGCACTGTTAAAAATAACAAGTCCTCTTTTTCAATACCATGCTAAATATATCTTTTTCTAACACACAAAGTTATTATACCAAATTTTTATTAACTATGTATATGTTTTCTCTAATAATTTTGGTATAATATTATTATAAAATTTTGACTAAAATAAAAACATACGCAAAGTAAAATCGGAGGTAAATAATGAGCAGTTTTCCAAGACCAACCATGCTAATGATATTAGATGGTTATGGTATAAATCCAGACAAACACGGTAATTCAATTGCCATGTCCCACAAGCCCTACTTAAACAAATTATTCACTACATACCCCAATACAAAAATTAAAGCATCAGGTCTTGCTGTAGGTCTCCCTGAAGGTCAGATGGGCAATTCTGAAGTTGGACATTTGAACATTGGTGCGGGAAGGATTGTATATCAGGAGCTGACCAAAATATCAAAAAGCATCGAAGATGGTGATTTTGAAGAAAATAAAGCAATTAACAACGCAATGGCTCATGCAGTAAATAATAATTCCAGCCTGCATTTGATGGGTCTTCTTTCAGATGGAGGCGTTCATAGTCATATATCACATCTCAAAGCACTTTTGGACCTGGCCGCGAAAAAACACATAAAAAAAGTGTTTGTACATTGTTTCCTGGATGGGAGAGATGTTCCTCCAAGATGTGCAAAAACATATATTTCAGATTTACAAAAACATATGGAAAAGCTGAATACCGGCACTATCGGTGTAATATCAGGAAGATATTATGCCATGGATAGAGACAAGCGTTGGGATAGATTAGAAAAAGCATATAATGCCCTTGTTCTTTCTGAAGGAATTTTCGCAAAGGATGCACTTTCTGCAATTGACATGGCTTATGAACGAAATGAAAATGATGAATTTGTCTTACCTACCATTTTGGAAAATACTCACTGCCAGATTAATGATAATGATGCAATCATTATGTATAACTTCAGACCTGACAGAGCAAGAGAATTAACCCGTGCCTTTGTAACGCCTTCTTTTGATGGCTTCGTAAGGAAAAAAGTAATTAAAAATTTATTTTATATGTGCATGACTCAATATGATGCCACTATAAATGAAGTTGAAGTTGCATTCCCACCACAGACATTATCCAATACTCTTGGTGAATATATTGCAAGCTTAGATCTAAATCAATTGCGAATTGCAGAAACGGAAAAATATGCTCATGTAACCTTTTTTTTCAACGGTGGCTTTGAGGCTCCAAGTAGGAATGAGGACAGGATATTAATTCCATCGCCTAAGGTTGCAACCTATGATCTGCAGCCTGAAATGAGTGCAAATGAAGTTTCTGATGCTGTTACAGATCAAATCAAATCAGACAAGTATGATTTAATTATTCTTAACTTTGCTAATGCGGACATGGTTGGACATACAGGAAAAATAGATGCTGCCATTAAGGCAATAGAAACATTAAACACGGTGATTCCTCAAATTGTGGAAGCTGTTTTGGAAAAGGATGGTCAGATTCTTCTGACTGCAGACCATGGAAACGCAGATTACATGCTAGATGAAAATGATAATATAGTAACAGCACATTCCTTGAATGAAGTGCCTCTTATGCACATTTCCAATTCACCAAAAGAACTTAAATCCAGCGGAAAATTAGCTGATATAGCTCCTACTCTTTTGGAACTAATGAATCTACCTATTCCTAAGGAGATGACAGGCGAAAGCTTATTGAAAAGATAATATATAATAGAAAAAGCTCTGCTTTATTGTCTCTTGCAAAGCATAGACCTTGCATATTGGGACATATCAACAGAGCTTTTTATTTACTTATGCATATATATCGTCATTCCAATCAGAATTTACTTTGTTTAAATACTGTTTAAATATATCCATAATATATGGTGTATCATTTATGAAGTATGACCTTGCAACATTTCCTTCTTTATCCCAGTCACAACCATCCCACCACACAGCAGCTTTTATCCTGTCGTATTTATGAATCTGATTAAACATATCAATGACCCATTGATCTTTATCTCCACCCATGTTGGCAGAGGAAAATTCTGTAATCATCAGTGGATGTTCAAATCTCATACAATAATTTCCATACATTGTATTGTATAGTTCCTTAAAGCTTGTCCATTTTTCACCTGTACTTGCGTAGTAAGTTCCTGTGTTGTAAGCTGTCATCCCAACAATATCAACATATTCATCACCTGGATAATACATTAATTCATTATTCCATTTAAAATTTGGAAAGGACTCTCCATTTGGATTCCAAATCCAAATAGCGTTGTTAACTCCAACCTCCTTAAAAATATCATGAATATATCTGTATGTTTCCTTAAAAACCATAGTGTCTTTAGATGTATGATAGCTAGAGTAAGGGCACCAATCTCCATTCATTTCATTAAATGGCCTAAAAAGTACTGGATGTGAGAAATCCTTTATTACCTTAGCATAATCGTACAAAAACTCATCGTATTTTCCATCTAGTATCTGATACATCATATTTCCCGTATCTGTCCAGTTGGTTTGAAGAGTCAGCTCCAAGGTTTTATTGTATTTATGGGCAGACTCCAGTCTTTGCTGTAAATTCTGATGCTTATAAGTATTTTCAAATTCACTATAGTTCAAAATTATAGGAAATTGATAATTAAAATAATTTTCATAATATCCCAGCTGATTATAATCAAACATTGCAGTCTGTGGAGAAAAAATTCCCCAAGTCAGCTCGGATTTTTCTCCAAAATACTTTTGATAAAAATCTATGGTTTCCTGATTCCAGTTTTTCGCTTGTATGTCTATTACCTTAGCTTGTCTTATATGTCCATATTTGGAAGGAAGCATTGTAGAAAAATTTTGGGCTAAATATTCATATCCACCTAAATTTCCTATTGGGGCATTTGCTTTAACAAAAATAGTATACACGAATCCGCCTTCTTGAATATCTATGCTTAGGTAATAGTTCTTGTCATTATCTACACGCGATAGTTTTTTTCTATCCCATGCGGTAATATGAACGGTCCTCCCACCAATATTCTGCTCTCCATTATAACTAAGATTATGATCTATGGTATTATTTAAGAATTTATTTGAGTAATTTATATACCCTAGTCTACTTGTATTTGCCAAGCTTTGCTTGTAAATTTCAATCCTTTTATTTTCATTTTCAAGTACTGTTGCAATTGAAGAATAGTTCATGTCAACAGTCATTCCCTTATCAATAAATAAACCGTATCCATCAACATAATTATTAAACAAATCATATGTTCCTGCATCAATTACCTTATATGAATTTTGCATGTAAATTTCATCTGATTTGTCCTCTGCAAATGCAACAACAAACGTGCTTAATATCAGTGCCATCCCTAGCATGATTGAAATAATTTTCTTCATTTCCTATTTCCTTCTCCTTCAATGATTTTCTCCGCTATTTTAATACCATCTACAGCAGCTGAAACTATACCTCCTGCATATCCTGCACCTTCTCCTGCGGGATACAACCCTTGTATATTTGAATTATAACTATTATCTCTCAATATTCTGATAGGAGATGAACTCCTTGCTTCAACTCCTGTCATTATAGCCTCCCTGCTATCGAAGCCTTTTAGCTTTTTCCCTAAATTAGGCATCGCTTCTATTATAGCCTCTGTTACAAAATCAGGCAAGGAATTTCTTATAGACTGACTTTTTTGGTTTTTTCCACAAAAATCCCCCCATTTAGCTTTGGGTGCCATGTAATTGCCTCCCCCATTAATAAATGCGAGTTTTTCATACTTTTCCTGAAATTCTACACCAGCCAAGGGCTCTTCAGATTCAAAATCAGATATTTTAACATCGACAAGCAAACCACTATTTGCATATTCTCCATTTCTTTGGCTGTAACTCATTCCATTTGTCACTACTGTATCCTTCTGAGAAGAAGCAATTATCACTTCACCTCCGGGGCACATGCAAAAGGTATATACTCCTCTACCATTTTTGCAGTGATAAGATAATTTATAGTCCGCCGCACCTAGTACTTCGTTATCTTCATCACCATATTGAGCTAAATTAATTAACTTCTGTAAATGTTCTATCCTCACCCCCATAGAAAATTGTTTTGCTTCCATATTAACTCCGGTCTTTTCCAACATTCTGAAAGTATCTCTTGCACTATGGCCTATTGATAAAACTAAATCTTCAGTATAAAGTTTTTCTTCATCATTAATCTCTATCCCAACCAGTTTACCATTTTCAACAAATAAATTGGTCAATTTAGAATTAAATCTGATTTGTCCACCATTGTTAATTATTTTTTTTCTAATATTTACTACAATATCCCTCAATACATCAGTTCCAATATGAGGTTTCTGCTTATATAATATTTCATTATTTGCGCCGGCATTGACAAATTCCTCCAAAACCTTTCTTATCCTAGAGTCCCTTATCCCTGTAGTCAACTTTCCATCCGAAAAAGTTCCTGCTCCCCCTTCTCCGAATTGAACATTTGACTCTTCATTCAGCTTTCCTTTACTCCAAAATTCTTTAACATCACAAATTCTTTCCTCAATGGGTCTTCCCCTTTCTATTACTATAGGATTTAAACCCACTTCAGATAATATCAAAGCCGTAAACATTCCACAAGGACCAAAACCTGCTATTATTGGAGAATTTTTCTTGCTAAAGGTTTTTTGAGGAAAATAATAGTTTAAATCTGGAGCTTTCTCTAATTTCACGCCTTTTGGAGCCTTTAAAATTACCTCTGGTATAATTTGAAAATCCAAAGAATACACCAATTTAATATTCTTTTTATCTCTTGCATCAATGGATTCTTTTGCAATTCTATATTCTTTAATCTGATATATACTAGGATTTAAATTCAGTTTTTTTAATATTTTATTTGGAAGCATGCTTTTTTGCTGACAAAGTTCCAACTTTATTTCATGTATTCTGTACATTTATTTACCTTTTTCTTTTTCATTAAATATTGCCATGTTTTTACCGGCTATTATCCCCGTATACCATGCATTTTGAAGGTTATACCCTCCACACGGTCCGTCATAATCCAATATTTCTCCTGCAAAATACAAACCCTTTACCATCCGAGATTCCATTGTATTTTCATCAACTTCCTCACTCACAATACCGCCCTTGGTACACTGTGCATCCTTCCATCCTTTAATTCCCTTTATTTTGACTTTCCACCTTTTCAAGTTCTCGCATATTTTTTTTATTTCACATTCACTTAAATTTTCAGATTTCTTGTTCTCGTCTATTCTTAAATTAAAAAATAGATTATATGCCAATTCTTCATTTATCATTGAGTTTAACAGGTGTTTGCATTTCACCTTCAGTTTTCTACTTCTGCATTTCACCATATCAATTAGAACTTTCATTGAAACATCTGGAAAAAAATCAATATTTATACAATACTCAGCCAAACCCTCTTTTATGTTTTTACCTTCATCCACCAAGATAAACCGTGTCAAATTAAACACACAAATTCCTGAAATTCCGTCTGAGGTAAATTGTATTTGTCCTTTTTCCTCGGCTATTTGCTCATTATTCTTTACTAATAACAAGTTAACATTTGCTCTTATTCCCTTTAACCTAGAGTAATCTCCGCAGCATTCAATTGGCGTCAATATAGGTATTAATTTACTTACACTATGCCCAAGCTTAGTAGCAAATGAATATCCATCTCCGGCTGTCCCAAATTGCGGGGCTGCCTTTCCACCGGTGGAAAGCAGAACTTTGCAAGCTGTAAAGTTTGCCTTATTATCACATATCAAACAAAATCCTTTGGATGTAATACTTATACCAGTCACACTTTCCTGGCATATTATTTTCACATTTAACATTTCCAATTGTATTTCCAAGGCTTTCACTATTGAGCTTGCCTTTTGACAATAAGGATAAACTCTTCCTTCCTCTTCTATCATAGTAAATATGCCTAAGTCTTGGAAAAAAGCCTGTACTTCTTGAAAATGTTCACAGTTCTCGTTTGATAAATTGCATCTCCCATTTCCTGATGCAAGTATTTTCTTTCCAATTTGCTCTTTTTTTTCTAAAATGCAGATTTTCAATTCAGGATTTGCTCTTTTAGCCATTATTGCCGCCGACATTCCTGAAGCCCCTGCACCAACTATACAAATATCATACATTTTCTACCGCCATCTTTATATTTTTAAATTTGCCTGTACCTAGCTATTTTAACACATAATTATCATAAATGCGAATATTATATATCTTAATCTTTGCTGCTTTTTCAAATATATGTATTTGCATACTTTTATTTTTAGTGTTATTATTATAAAGCAAAAAATAGAAATAGATAGGAATAATAAAATTGAAAATATTTAGATTTATACTCATTTTTATATTAATAATGGCACTTTTATCTGCTACTGGTTTTATATATGCAAGGCACATAGAACCTCATTTACTTAAAACTAATGTCTTTGACTATGAAATCTCCAAAGTATCAAATATAGATAATTTAAAAATAGTGTTTTTTTCAGATACTCACTTTAGTGATTATTATACACTTGAAGATTTTAAGAAGGTAATAGAAAAAATAAATAATGAATCTCCTGATTTTGTATTTTTTGTAGGAGATTTAATAGATAATTATTATGACTATGAAATTTCCCATAGCACCACAGATATTTCTGATGCTTTAAACCAAATATCTGCATCTATAGGAAAATATGCTGTATATGGTAATCATGATTATGGTGGTGGTGCTGAAAATAAGTATATAAAAATTATGGAGGACGGGGGGTTCAAAGTACTTGTTAATGAATCTGACCTACTCGAGGATTATAATATTTGTATTTCGGGTATTGACGACGTACTTATCGGCTATGGCAATCCGGATTTTTTGCAATCCTGCACAAATGAACAGTTAAATATTATCCTTTGTCATGAACCAGATTTAATTGATACTTTACTGGATTATAATATTGACTTTATGTTTTCGGGCCACACTCATGGAGGACAGATTAACTTACCTACGAAAAAGAATGAATTCTTGCCATCTTTAGGTGAAAAATATATTAGAGGTAATTTTGATTTTGATAATTTCTCCCATACAAAATTGACTGTCACAAGTGGGCTTGGAACTACTAAATTACCTTTTCGATTCGGTGCCAAACCAGAAATTGTGGTTATTAACTTGCTTAAGAATTAAACTATAATATATTATTTTTCTTTTTTCCCGGGCATCATTACACCCAATGTTAGCATGTTTATGCCCTGAATCAAAAAGAAAATACCAACCATAACCACAATAGCAAAATCCCCTAACAACGGATTGAAGAACGAATAAATTCCGGCAAACATACCTATGATTCCTAGTACCAAACTCCATGCCCACCCTTTTGTTTCTGCTTTCTTCATATTAAATGAAGCTACAATTCTCATTGTTCCCGAAAACATTATCCACATTCCAAAGAAAAGAGGTATAATTGCATCTGTAACTAATTGATTTGACAAAACAATGCAGCTTAGAATAAAAGTAATAATTCCATCGGCAAGTATCCAACCAGCGCCTTCTGATTGATTCTTTACAGAGAAAAAACCCAAAATTAATGAAATTCCATGAACAAGCATTGCAATTCCAAGCAAGAATGCCATAGTTAAGAATGTTGCTCCAGGATGTGCAAAACACCAAATGGATGTCAATACCAAAAGAACTCCAGTAATGATTGTAATAATTCTCATAAAATAAATCCTCCTATAACTCCGTTTATGCTGGAATAACAATTATCTCAGCCTTATCTATAACTTTATCCTCTAACAAGGTCACCATATTGACAGAACTTCTTGCTTCGCCTGATTCCCCCAATACCACATGTGTAATTTTATTCTTTTCCACTAACTCAACCAAGGTATCCAAAACATGGTTTGACCTTACAACAGATAAGTTGGCTCCATATTTAACCGCTTTTTCGTACAAATATTCTAAAGCCTCTCCTTCCTTTGAATTGCCCAAAAAATTAAAATTAGTATGAGCTACATGAATTATAAATAATTCACCTTTTTCCTTTCCCAGGAACTCATACCCATACTGTATCAACCTATCACAAGTTTTTTGCTGTGTTACGCATACCATTACATTTTTCATTAATTAACCCCTTTATTATCGCATAAAAATTGATTATTCTTTTTTGCTCGTGTTATATTGTATCATTTTATATTTAAATCGTCAAATTTTTATAGTATATTTTGTGTGACCTTTATCTTATATGTTTTCACACTTTAAAGGT
>CAZWCK010000032.1:0-12877 GCA_964632625.1 uncultured Oscillospiraceae bacterium | reverse complement strand
TTATTTAGAATTGAGGTAGAGGGAACTGAAAAAAATACATATTTATTTACTGACTTTCATCATTTAATATTTGATGGGTCTTCTATGGATATTTTCCTAAAAGAACTCCAAAGAGCATATGAAGAGGAAGATCTTTTAGGAGAAAAACATACCAGCTTTTATCTTGCTGTTGAGGAAAAAAAATTGGAGGGAAGCGAACAACTCAAACAGGCAGATGAATATTTTGCAGCAAGATTGTCCGATTGTGACGGAGCTACAGTTCTTCCAGGAGATTTACCGGCTTCTAAGGAAGAGGGAAATCTGAAAGAAGCAATTTTTGAGGTTAATAGAGAAAAGGTAGAAAATTATTGCAAGGAAAATGGCGTAACACCTAGTAATTTATTCTTGTCCGCAGTTTCTTATGTCATAGGAAGATTTGCTTATACGAGAAAGGTACTTATTTCAACAATATCAAGTGGACGTGGAGATGCAAGATATCAGAATAATATTGGAATGATGGTAAAGACTCTTCCACTCGTTATCGACATAGAACCAAAGACAAGTACCATAAATTTTGTAAAATATAATCAAAATTCAATGTTTGCAACTATGGAGCATGATTGTTGTGCATTTACAAGAATTGCGGATAAATATCAGTTCTCACCGCAAATAATGTATGCTTATCAAAGTGGTGTTGTAAATGGAGTAACTCTTTGCGGTCAAAATGGAATCTTAAACAGTTTGGAGCTAAAGACTCCTAAATTTAAGCTATCTATACATATAGAAAGTAATAAAGAGGATTTTAAAGTAATAGCTCAATATAATGATGCAAATTATAGTGAAAATTTGATGGAAACCTTTGTGGAATGTGTTTCACTTGCTGTAAACAATATTATTGATATGCCTAATGAAGAAATTGGTAAAATATCAATATTGTCTGAAAATCAGTTGCAAAAAATATATAAGTTTAACTGTACACAGGAAGAAGGAGGAGAACCTATACTTCACAGAATGTTTGAAAAGCAGGTGAAGCTGAAGCCAGAGCATGTAGCGCTTATTGCAAGTGATGGTAAGTTTACATTTAAGGAATTAAATAATAAAGCAAATGTAATCGCCAATTATCTCATAGATAAAGGTATTGACATTGAAGATAGAGTTGCATTAATTCTTCCAAGAGACAGTAATCTTATAGCTGCAATGCTTGGTGTAATAAAAGCAGGGGGCGCGTATATTCCTGTAGATACTGAGTATCCAATTCATAGAATAAACCATGTATTATCAGATAGCAGAGCAAAATATGTTATTACTACAAAAAATAGGATTATGAATTTGGGTAATGATGAAAAACAAGATAAAAATCAGAGAGCAAAGACAGAAATCTTATATATTGATGATATTATTTCCTGTTTTAACCCAAAAACAGAAAATCCAGAAACAGAGGTAAAACCAGAAAATCTATGCTACATTATTTATACTTCAGGCTCTACTGGACTTCCAAAAGGAGTTATGCTTGAACACAGAGGAATCAGCAATTATGTTATTGGCACAGAAAAGAACTGTCATGTAAAAGCATTGGTAGACGATGTTAATGCAATGATGTCTATTACAACGGTTTCTTTTGATATGTTCCTAAAGGAATCCTTTACATCACTGATGAATGGTGTAACTTTGGTATTTGCAGGGGAGGAAGAAACAAACAATCCGAATAAGCTTGCGGAACTGTTCGAAAAGACAGGGGCAGATGCCTTCAATGCAACACCATCAAGAATGCTCCAATATTTGGAATTGCCTGCTTTTGAAAAAGTTCTTTCGAAATGTAAAGTAATTATGGCAGGAGGGGAGAAATACCCGGATTCATTGTTTATAAAGTTGAAGCAAATTTCAACGGCAAGACTTTTCAACACATATGGACCTACAGAAATTACAGTTTCCTGTAATGCAAAGGAACTTATATCGGCTGATGTTTCTGTTGGTGCTCCACTTAGAAATGTATGGGAGTCAGTATGTGATAGTGATGGGAATTTACTTCCTGTAGGAGTTGTCGGTGAACTTCTTGTCGGAGGAACCGGAGTGGCAAGGGGTTATTTTGGAAATTCAGCAATGACTGGTGAAAAATTTATAAATTATCAGGGAAAGAGGGTATACAAGACAGGCGATTTAGCAAAATGGACAGAAAACGGGGATGTCGTAATACTAGGACGTACAGATAATCAAATTAAGCTAAGGGGTCTCCGTATAGAACTTGGGGAAATAGAAAATGCAATAGCGAAATATGAGGGCATAAAAAGAGTAGTTGTTGTAATAAAGAAAATACAGGGAAACGAGCATCTTTGTGCATATTACACTGCTGATAGAGAAATAAAGGTTGATAAGTTAAGAGAGAGCCTTCTTGAATCTCTTACAAAATATATGGTACCTACTGCTTATATGCAGCTTGGGGGAATCCCAGAGACACCAAACGGAAAGGCTGATATAAAGGCACTTCCTAACCCAATCCTTATGGCATTGAACGAATTTGTTGCTCCAAGAAACAAGGCGGAAGAGGAATTTTGCAATATCTTCAGTAAGGTTCTTGGCATTGAAAAAGTAGGGATAAAGGACGATTTTTTTGAAATGGGAGGGACTTCACTTCTTGTAACTAAAGTAACAATTGAAGCTATGAATATGGGGTACCAAAGTATAAGCTATGGAGATGTGTTTGTGGAGTCAACACCAGAATTACTAGCGGCAAAAGCAACAGGTAAGGAAGATGAAGTAACAAATTATGATGATATTGACAAGTATGATTATACGAAAATAGATAAAATTTTAAGTAAAAATACTTTGGATAATATGATTAAAGGAGAGTTGAGGCATATTGGTAACATATTGCTTACAGGGGCTACCGGATTTTTGGGAATTCATATACTAAAAGAATATCTTGATAATTATACAGGGGTTGCTTACTGTATATTGCGTAAGGGCAGGCAGAAATCTTTAGAAGCAAGATTAAAGAATATGTTAGTTTATTATTTTGATGATAGTTTTGATGAAATGTTTAATAGCAGAATTGTTTTGATTGAAGGTAATTTAACTTCAAAAGATGCTTTTGATAAGGTATCAGGATATCCTATAGATACAATAGTGAACTGTGCAGCAAATGTTAAGCATTTTGCAAAGGGCAGTGAAATAGAGGACATAAATGTTGGGGGAGTTGCAAACGTAGTTGAATTTGCAAAGACCAAAGGAGCAAGGGTAATCCAGATATCAACTACCTCAATTGCAGGCTACAGCATTGATGATAGAGTGCCTACGGGAAGCCATATAGATGAAAAATCCATATATTTGGGGCAGATTACAGATAATAAATATGTAAATAGTAAGTTTAGGGCAGAGAGAATAGTTCTTGATGCAGTGGCAAAGGATGGTCTTGACGGAAAAATAATGCGTGTTGGAAATCTGATGGCAAGAAATAAGGACGGAGAATTTCAGGCTAATTTTGCTAGCAATAGCTTTGTTAACAGACTAAGAGCATATCAGAGAATTGGAAAAATCGGGTATAGTGCAATGAATGCTCTTACAGAATTTGCACCTATTGATTGTACTGCAAAGGCAATTCTTCTACTAGCACAGACACCAAAGGAATGTGTAGTATTTCATCCTTACAATAATCATGAAATATACATAGGTGACGTGATTTATGCTATGAATGAAAGAGGAATCAAGGTTGAGCCGGTAGAAGCGTGTGAGTTTGAAAAGGCATTTGAAGACGCACTTGCAAATAAAGATAATGTTCAGGCGCTCGCAGGACTTGTGGCATACTTGAATATGGGTAAGGGCAAACCGGTAATGATGGTTCCTGCAGTTAATAATTACACTGTAGAAGTGCTATATAGACTTGGTTTCAAATGGCCAATTACTACGGATATGTATTTGGATAATTTTTTAAAGATGCTAGAAGGTCTTGGCTTTTTTGACAAAGGAAGATAAGGATATGATAGAAAAGAAGAATAATAAAGTATCAGAGATGAAGGTAAAAGCAAGTGAAAGAACTAATGAAAATATAATTGGATTTCAAAGGGGCGGTCAACTTGTAAATCGTAAATATAAAGAGTATTTTCTTCCGACAGTGCTTACAGCAATGGCAATGTCTATGTCTATAATCGTAGATGGAATGATAGTAGGAAACATACTTGGAACTGATTCCTTGGCAGCTGTTAATCTTGCGACTCCGTTTATAATGATTTATAACACTATTGCGGTATTTTTTGGAATGGGTGGTGCTACGGCAATTTCAATAGCTAAGGGGCAAAGGCAGGATAAATATGCAAATGAAGTGTTTTCAGTTTCGATTGTAAGTATGGTTCTATTGGGAATAATACTTACACTAGCTCAATTCCCGATTAGAAATCAGATTGTATCGTTGATAGTACAAGATCCAGTATTGGAGCCATTGGTTAGGGACTATGTTTTTGTTATTATTTTAGGAACACCTCTTTTTATATTAGTTCTAGGCATGTCTTATATCATAAGAACAGATGGAAAACCCAAATTAGCATCAAATTTGCTTATTATAGCAAATGTTGTAAATCTTTCACTGGATTTATTATATATGGGCGTATTTGATATGGGAATCAAAGTGGCTTCTTTGGCAACAGTAACAGGATACTTTGTGGGAGTATTTGTGATGTTATTTTATGTTTTTTCTAAAGAAAGAATTTTACATATACGCTTTGATTTTCTTTTGAAAATTTTAGATTCGTTAAAGCTTTCATGGCAAATTATACTTGTTGGTTCACCAAGTGCAGTTGCAAGTATCCTTATGACTTTAAAAATATTATTTTTGAACATAATAGTCCTGTCAATAGCCGGAAACTCAGGAATGGTAGCATTTTCAGTATGTCTATCGTGTTTATCACTAGTATCTATGTTTATAGCAGGTGCATCCCAGACAATGATCCCCCTTGTAGGATCTTTTTATGGAGAACGGGATTTTAATGGAATAGTATACGCAGTAAAAAGGGCATTTTCAGTATTAATTCTTGCTTGCATAATCATATTCCTACTATTGGAAAGCTTTCCGCAAACTGTATTACATTTTTTTGGAGTTACTGAGGTTAATGATATTGCAATAGGAGTTAGTGCCATAAGGGTTTTTGCAATAAGTATGATAGGTACAAGCGTTACTTACTTTATGATGTATTACTATATGACAGTACAGAAAAGGAAAATAGCAACAGCAATTACTGTGGTTCAAGGCTTTGCTATAGTGGTGCCATGTGCATATGTGCTAGGTAAAATCTTTGGTGTAATGGGAATATGGATTTCTTTTTCAATCGCTGAAATTGTTACAATAGCAATGATAATGTTGTATTATATGAATGAGAAGAGAAAGCAACCTGGAAAATATCATAATTTATTGTTATTAAAAAAATCACAAGAAGAACAAAGGGGGATGCTCGATATTACAATTGACAATAATGTTTCCGGCGTATTGATTGTTTCTGAAAAGATTCAGCATTTTCTTTATGATAGCGGTATTGATAGAAAGCTTAGCAATAAGGTTGCAATTGCCATAGAGGAAATGTCTGTAAATATTAGTAAATATGCTTATAAACAAGGAGTGAAAAACTATATTGACATTCGTTTGAAATTATGCGGTGATGAAATAATAATATCGATTCGTGATGATGGAGTCTTTTTTGACCCTACAAAATACAATGAAAAGGAGACAGAAAGGGAAGGATATGAGATTGGGGGTATTAAGCTTATAGAAACCATTGCGAAGGAGATGTCATATTCAAGAGTTCTTGGAATGAACAATACAAATATAGTTATCTAAGGGCTTCTGATATGAGTTAAGCGCAATTAGTAGGAAAAGTAAGAGGAATAGTATGATATATTTGTATGATGATTTGGAAAGTTTTACTTCGCAAAGCATGGAAGAAGCTTTCGAGACACTTCCGGACTGGAGAAAAGAGAAAGTGCTTTCTTATAAGTTTGAGCTTGATAGAAAGCTTTGTACTTTGGGTTATGTTCTACTAATGAAAGGACTTAGGAATGAATATTCAATTTCCTCTAAGCCCTCATTTAGATATGAAAGTCATAGTAAGCCGTACTTGCAGGGATTTTCAGAAATATTTTTTAACATAAGTCACTGCAAACGAGGTGTTGTGTGCATTTTGGGAGAGAAAGAAAAAGGTATTGACATTGAAGCGATTGATGTTTTGGATAAATCTATAGTTAGATTTGTTTGTAATGACAAAGAATACGATCGTATTTTGAATTCTTCCGCACCAGAGGTGGAATTCTGCTTGCTATGGACCAAAAAAGAAAGCCTTTTGAAATGTACAGGCGAAGGAATAAGCGGTGATTTGAAAAATCTGCTTTTGAAAAGAGAAAACGATTTTTTGTTTGAATCTACAGTAAACCTTGAAAAGGGATATGTGATTACCGTATGTAAAAAAAATATGTATGATAAAAATTAAAAGGAAGGTATCGTTATGAATAATATTACTTATGAAGAAGCAATACAATTGGTAAAAGAAGCTGAGGAAATGACTAGAGAAGAATTGAAAGCATTGCAAGCCGAAAGGCTTTCTAAGTTGGTTGCATATGCAAGAAAAAATTCAAAAGTATACAATGAACTTTACAAGCAGCTTCCAGAGAATCCGAAATTGGAGCAGCTACCTTCAGTTACTAAAATGGAGCTTACTTCCAGAATTGAAGATTGGATATGTGACCCTGAGTTTAAAACAGAAAATTTAGAAGAATATCTTGGCAATACAGATAACCTGGCAAAAAAATTTATGGGAAAATATAATGTATTGACAACATCGGGTACAACGGGAGTTCCTCTTAAGAAAATAAGGGATGAAAGACATATTAATGTAAATGCGGCACTTGTATACAGCAGGTTTTATAATGGAGGGGTATTTAAAGAAGTAAAAGAAGTAATCAATCCAAAATCAAAATTCGCAAGCGTATTGGCAACAGGCGGATTTCATTCGGCATACATTTCCTTTGAAAAAACAAAAAAAATGTTGGAAGAACAAGGAATTTACAATACTATGTTACTTCTTTCCATAAATGAACCTTTGGACTCTATGGTGGAAAAATTAAATGAATTTCAACCTGAGGTATTAACGGGATACCCTTCTGCTTTAGATGTACTCTCATATGAACAAAAGGAAGGAAGGCTTAAGATAAAACCAAAAGCAATTGCCTGTTCGGCAGAGCAACTTACAGAAAGCACGTGGGAAAATCTAAAGGACAGATTTAAATGTCCGGTACAAAACATGTTTTGTAGTACTGAAGGCGGTGAGGTTGCCATGCTTTGCCAAAAAGGTCATTTGCATTTAAACTGCGACTGGATAATTTTAGAACCAATTGATAAAGATGAAAATCTTGTAAAAACAGGACAGATGTCAGATGCGGTATTACTTACCAATCTGGCAAATGTAGTCCAGCCGTTTATTCGTTATAAAGTAGATGATTGTATTATATTACATGAGGAACAATGCGAATGTGGTTCAAATTTACCATATATTGAAGTTCTAGGAAGAACTGATGACATACCTAATTTCAAAGGGAGGGAAGGTAGGGTGCGACTATCTCCTATTGTATTTTTGAATATAGCGGTTGAAACTGAGGGAATAGTAAAATATCAGTTTGTGCAGATGTCAGATGAGCAACTTATGATTAGAGTAATATATAAGGAAGGCGTGAGTCAAGATGCTGTTAATATAAAATTACAGGAAAGAGTGAGAAAAGTGCTTGAATGTAATAACCTTGAAAATGTAAAATTTGAAATAAAAAATGAGGAGCCTGTGAGAAGTTCAAAAGGAAAGAAAATGAAGAGTTTTATTAGATGTTAATTATATAATTCAAAATATTATTAATAAAAAAATATTCTACTATAGCAAAATAAGATACAAAAAGTGACAATGAAGAAAGAATATAAGGAATATCTGTAGCAGCTTAAAGAAAAATTCTTGCAGAATTTTAATTAATTGGAGTGATTATATGATTTATGAAAAGTGGATAAGGGCCATAGCAGGTAATGATTATGATATATTGATGTGTTTGTTTGCCAAAGAGCGAAAAGGAATGGTATATTCTAGTAAAACAAATAAGCTAGAATTAAAAACATATAGTTTTGATGAAATTACAGAAATTGGTAGAAATAAGATTAGAAAGCTTTATGTTGGCAATAATGTTGAGACCTTTATTGAAAATAATAAATATATAAAGATAAAAAAAGAATTAGAAAATAACAAAGAATATGTATTGCTTTTCAGTATTAAAGAAGAAGGAAAGATATTAAGAAAAAAGTGCAAGTATTATTATATTGACAAAGAAAAAGAAATATTTTGTTTTCAGGTGATGGATGTTACAAATTTGTCTTATGAGAATAACGTTAGGGATTTTGAAGTATTGGAAGCCTTAAATGCTGCTGAGGATGCCATAGCTATTAAAAATTCATTTGTTGAGAGAATGAATCGTATAATAAGAACTCCTGCAAACTCAATTTTAGGAATGTCAATTTTGGCAAGAGATGCAGCCAAAAAAAATCCATTTTTAGCTAAGTATTTAGATAGAATAATACAATCTTCTAAGGAACTAGTATTTGTTATGGATGATATTCTTGAAATGAGCAAAGTAGAAAACAAACAGATTGTTTTTAGTAATGAAGAAATTCTGGTTTGTAATTTTGTTAATAGTTTAAATGAAGCTTGTTACCGGCGTGCTAGTATGAAAAATGTAGATTATGAATGTATTGAGGATTACAATCTGGATTTGAAATATGCTGGAGATACGGACAAACTTAGCAAGATCATTACTAATGTTGTATTCAATGCAATAAAATTTACAGATGGTGGAGGAAAAGTTAGAGTTTTTATCACTGAATTGAATAGAGATAATGATTTTGCATACCTTAGATTTGACATTTCAGATACAGGTTGTGGAATTGAGCAGAGCTTCTTACCTACGATTTTTGAGCCTTTTTCAAAGAACTTATCTAGTAAGGATAAAGGGGTAAGAGGTATTGGATTAGGACTTTCAATAGCCAAAAGATTAGCAGAATTGATGAATGGAAGTATTAGAGTAGAAAGTACTGTGGGCGTAGGAAGCAAATTTACGGTTGATTTAAAGCTTGCATTAGACAAGGAAGAATCTCAAACTAGTATACAATTCAATAATGCGGATTTTTTATTAAATAAAAGTGTTTTGATAGTTGATGATGAAATACTGATTTGCGAGCAAGTGGAGAAAATATTTAACAATTGGGGAGTTAAGACAGAGTGTGTTAGTAGTGGGGAATTGGCAATTGAAAAAATACAGATGGAATTGAAGAAAAACAAGATGTTTGACATTATTATTGTTGATTTGAAAATGCCCGGGATGGATGGGATTCAGACTATAGAAAATATTAGAAAAATAACGTCAAATGAAAATACGATAATATTGTTAGCCACATATGAAGGGAACACTATTGAAAAAAAGGCGATTGCTTCCGGAGCTACTGGCGTTTTGGATAAACCAATAAATTGTGCTAGTTTACTTAAAAAATTCCAGTGCATATGTACGAACATAAGTAGCTATGATTTGGAAAATGAAGTTGATTATATATTTGTAGGAAAACGAGCTTTGGTAGTGGAAGACCATCGAATAAACCGTGAGATGATGGGAAAAATACTTAAATCAAGGGGATTTGAGGTGGAATTTGCGGTAAATTGTATTCAAGCATTGGAAATGTATATAATAAATCCCAGTGAATACTATGATGTAATAATAATGGATATTACTATTCCCGGATTAGATGGGATAACTACAGCCTCCCTGATACGAAAAATGCATAAAGAAGATTCAAAAAATATTCCTATAATTGCAATGACAGCCAATGTATTTGATGATGATTTAGAAAAATTAATTGAATCAGGTATGAATTTCCATTTATTAAAGCCGATTAATCCCAAAGCGCTATTTAATGCATTGCATAGGTTTATAATATTAAACGAAAAATAACAAAATGCATTAGTTGAGGTTTTTACAGTTTATAATGCATAATTAAAATTATTTCTCGTATAATTCAATATGATATAATTCGGAAGGAATAAGGAGGCAACTTTGAATATTACAAGCACAGAGGGAATTAAAAATAAAGAAATTATTAATGTTTCGAATGGAAGAAGTCTTGGATTTGTGAGTGATTTGGAAATAGATGTGCAAAAGGGAATAATAGAGGGAATAGTAGTGCCTGTAGAAAAAGGCTTTTTTAGCATGTTGGGAAAATATGAGGATGAAACGATAATTAAATGGGAATCTATAAGAAGAATAGGGGAAGATGTAATATTAGTTGAAATTGATTGGTAATATATACCATATAATATTGGCTAAATTGTGGTGGAAAATAACCAAATACAGAAATATCTTTTCAAAAAACACAATTTATAGTAAAATATAAAGATATAGAAAAATTTGTATTAGCATAGAGGAGGAAATATTTATGAGGTGTCCATTTTGTGAACATTCAGATACAAAGGTAATAGATTCAAGACGTACAGAGGATGGACATGCAATCAGGAGAAGAAGAGAGTGTGACAATTGTAATAAGAGATTTACTACCTATGAAAAAATAGAAGAAATGATGCTTATGGTAGTTAAGAAGGATGGCAGCAGAGAAGCTTTTGACAGAAATAAAATAATAAATGGTATAATTAAGGCTTGTGAAAAAAGACCTGTACCAATGGCAGATATAGAGCACATTGTAAATGAAATTGAACGTGGTTTGAACAATATGATGGAAAAAGAAGTTGAAAGTACATTCATAGGGGAACTGATAATGGAACAATTAAAGAAGCTAGATGAAGTGGCATATGTAAGATTTGCATCTGTATACAGGCAGTTTACGGATGTGAATACTTTTGTTGCAGAAATAGAAAAATTATTAGGAAATAAGAAATAAGAATGGAAAAGATATTTTGAGATAAAATCAGGAGTTTCTTAGGTAAAATGGGTAGAAAAATTTACGAGAAAAGGATAGAAACATGGATAAAATAAAAAGAATTGCAATTGATGGACCAAGTGGCGCGGGAAAAAGCACTATAGCAAAAGCAGTAGCCCAAAAACTTTCCATAGATTATATAGACACAGGTGCAATGTATAGAGCTATTGCATACAAGATTTTAAGCAAAAAGATAAATATTGAAAATGAAATTGAGCTAAAAGCTATGCTTGATGAAACCTCCATAGATTTTTCAAATGGAAATATTATTTTGGATGGAAAAATTATTAATGATAAAATAAGAACACCGGAAGTTACCAAAATGGCTTCACAGTCTTCTGCCAAATCATTGGTCAGAGAAAAATTAGTTGAGTTGCAGCGAAATATAGGTATGTCAAAGAGCATAATAATGGATGGGAGAGACATAGGTACAAATGTATTAGTAGATGCTGAATATAAGTTTTTCATGACTGCCTCTTGTGAAGAAAGAGCCAAGAGAAGATATTTGGAAATGAAGGAAAAAGATCAGGAAGAACCTTATAAAAAAATATTGGAAGATATAAAAGACAGGGATCATAATGATTCAACAAGGCTTTTGAATCCATTGAGAAAGGCAGAAGATGCCATTGAACTTGACACAACAGGGATGTTAATAGAAGAAGTGATAGACGTGATTTATAAGGAGGTAAGTAAATAATGGCGATAGTTAGACCTTTTTGTGGAGTAAGACCAAACAAGGAATATGCTTCAAAAGTCATTTCTCTGCCCTATGATGTGATGAATAGAAGAGAAGCAAAGGAAATGGCAGAAGGCAATCCATATAGTTTTCTGCACATTAGCAGATCAGAAATTGATTTGGAAGATGAAACCGATATTTATGATGAGTTAGTATATAAAAAGGCAAAAGAAAATTTGAATAGCTTCATTGAGCAGGATATTTTCAAAATAGAAAAAAAGCCGGTATTATATATTTATAGGCAAGAAATGGGTGGTAGAATTCAGACAGGTATAACATGTTGTGTTTCGGTATCAGATTATGAGAATGACATCATTAAGAAACATGAATTTACAAGAGTGGATAAGGAAATAGATAGAATAAATCATTTTGATTTTTGCAATGCAAATACAGAGCCGGTATTTTTGACCTACAGGGAAGATGACCAAATTAAAGAAATTGTTTCCAACTGGGTTTCCAGTCACTTGCCTGAATATGATTTCTTTTCTAAAGATGGAATAGGACATACTCTCTGGGTGATTGATGATGATTCAACAATAGAGAAAATTGTTGGTCTTTTTGATAAAGTGCCGGCTCTTTACATTGCCGATGGACATCATAGAAGTGCCTCGGCTTATAAGGTAGGACTGAAAAGAAGAAATGAACACCCTGATTTCTCAGGAAAAGAAGAATTTAATTTCTTTATGGCTGTTGTATTTCCGAAAGATGATTTGTATGTATTTGATTACAATAGAGTCGTGCAGGATTTGAATGGGAATTCCAATTCTGAGTTTCTCCATAAAGTAGAAAAAGCAGGATTTGAAGTATCGATGTGCCATGAAAGATATTTCCCTGAAGAAAAACATTGCTTTGGAATGTATCTCGAAAATCAATGGTACAAAATTACTGCTTTACCTGAAATTATACCTAATGATATGATTGAACAATTGGATGTATCAATACTTCAGAAGAATTTACTCGCTCCAATCTTGGGTATAGGAGATCCCAGAACGGATAAGCGGATAGATTTTGTGGGAGGGATAAGAGGTCTTGAGGAATTGGAAAGACGAGTCAAAACTGACATGAAGGTAGCCTTTTCAGTTCATCCTGTTGAGATTGAAGATTTATTGTATGTCTCCGATAATGGTCTTGTGATGCCTCCTAAATCAACATGGTTTGAACCTAAGCTTGGAAGT
>CAZWCK010000031.1:0-12939 GCA_964632625.1 uncultured Oscillospiraceae bacterium | reverse complement strand
AGTGATAGATTCTGTTACTAAGTTGGTTGCAATGGGCGGTGATTATTCAAAAACAAGGCTTACTTTCCAGGAATATTTTGAAAAAATGACTGATGACCCAACAACCTGGGGAAAACCATTTTCTGCATTATTAGGAGCTCTCAGAGTTCAAAAAGAGCTTGGAATACCAGCAATTGGAGGTAAGGACAGTATGTCTGGCACTTTCAAGGATATTAGTGTTCCGCCTACGTTAATTTCTTTTGCAGTGGCAGTAATGGAGTCTAAGAATGTAATTTCCACAGAGTTTAAGAAGTGCGGTAGCAAACTGGTATATTTACCGGCTTATCGTTATGCCAACGGTACTATTAATTTTGAAGAATACAAAAATAACATGGTCAAGGTAAGGCAGCTTGCTTTGGAGGGGAAAATTCTTGCAGCCAACACTATTGGCAAGGGCGGGCTTTTTATTTCTTTAATGAAGATGGCCGTTGGAAACAAAATTGGGGCAGAAGTTCAGGCGTTGAGTCACGCGGAGGTCTATGGTGAAAGCTATGGCTCCTTAATACTTGAGGTTGAAGCAACTTCAGATATTGAAAAAATGTTTATTGGAACTACCGGTAGGCTTATAGGAACTACTGCTGACACGGGTAAGCTTCATATGCAGGTAATTCTTGATGAAAAAATAGAAGCGGTTGATGTAAAAATAGAGAATGCCATATCTAAATGGACTGCGCCGCTAGAAAGTATTTTCCCTGTAAGAACTGCAGATTTTAAGGATAAGAAGGATCCCATGAAGGTGGAAAAAATCTCATTTAACGAGAGGAATAATCAGACACCTATCATTAAAATAGCAAAGCCAAGAGTACTTATTCCTGTGTTCCCTGGTACAAACTGCGAGGTTGATTCCAGAAAGGCATTTGAAAAGGCAGGGGCAGAGGTAGATGTTCACATCATCAGGAACCTTACCTCAACAATGCTTACAGAGTCCATAATGGAAATGGAAGAAAAGATAAAGAAAAGCCAGATAATTATGATACCTGGAGGATTTTCGGGCGGTGATGAGCCTGATGGTTCTGCAAAATTCATTACGGCAATATTTAGAAATCCTAGAATTGCAGAAGCAGTCACTGAGCTAATGGATAATAGAGATGGGCTTATGCTTGGCATATGCAATGGCTTTCAGGCACTAATCAAACTGGGCTTGGTGCCTTATGGAAGGATTACAGTAGGAAAACCAGATGATCCAACCCTTACTTATAACAAGATTGGCCGTCATGCTTCTTGTTTAGTGAGAACCAGAGTTGCATCCGTGAAATCCCCTTGGATGGCAGAGGTTAATATTGGAGATGTTCATACCGTCCCTATTTCACATGGTGAAGGAAGATTTATAGCAGATGAAAAAATGCTCAAAATGCTTATTGAAAATGGTCAGGTTGCAACCCAGTATGTTGATTATGACGGAAACCCATCTATGGACATAGAATTCAATCCAAATTATTCTGTAATGGCTATAGAGGGAATTACCTCTCCTGATGGAAGAATATTTGGAAAAATGGCTCACTCGGAAAGAATAGGTGAGAACATATATAAAAATGTAGAAGGAAACAAAGATCAGAAAATATTTGAATCCGGAGTGAAATATTTTAAATAGTAGCCGATTCAATGTACTAATAATTGTTGTGGCTAATATTAACTAATATGCAAATAATATAATAAAAAGAGTAAAACTAAAATAGGTGAGGTTGAAGAAAGAAAGGAATTTTTTGAAATGAGAGTATTGATTGTAATGGGAAGCAAATCAGACTATTCTGTAGTACAAAAAGCAGAAACAATATTGATGGACTTTGACATAGAATTTGAAACGAGAATCATATCAGCGCACAGAACACCAAAAGCTGCCATAGCAATTTCAGAATCAGCAGAAGAAAAGGGCGTGGAGGTAATAATTGCAGCAGCAGGAAAGGCAGCACATCTTGCAGGAGTACTGGCATCCTCAACGCCTATACCGGTTATTGGAATTCCAATTAAATCAAGCACAATGGACGGACTGGATTCATTACTTTCAACAGTGCAGATGCCAAAAGGTGTTCCTGTTGCTACAGTAGCAGTTGATGGAGCTGAGAATGCGGCCTTACTTGCAATTCAAATATTGGGAACAAAATACCCTGCGCTTAGGAGAGACTTTAAACAGTATAAGGAAAAGATGGAAGCGGATATAATGGAAATGGACGGAGAATTTCAGAATAGAGAAATGCCACGCAAAACAATTGAAAGTGAGCGATAGGAGAAAGTCAACACTAAAGGAATAGGCATGACAAGCAATTTGTGAAGATGAAAGGAAGAAAATAATGGATGTAAAATTAACTTATAAGGATGCAGGAGTAGATACAAAAGAAGGGGAGAAAGCCGTAAATTTAATGAAACCTTATGTGAAAAAAACCTTTAATGAAAATGTACTGACAGGCTTGGGGGGGTTCGGAAGCCTTTTCAAATTGGATGTAGCAGGTATTAAGGAACCCATATTGGTTTCCGGAACAGATGGTGTAGGAACTAAATTGAAAATAGCATTTTTGATGGACAAACACGACACTGTTGGAATTGACTGTGTCGCAATGTGTGTAAATGATGTATTGTGCCAAGGTGCAAAACCATTATTTTTTCTTGATTATATCGCAACAGGAAAAGTCAAGGCAGAAAAAATCGCTGATATAGTAAAAGGTATTGCAGATGGCTGTGTTCAGGGGAAAAGTGCTCTTGTAGGAGGAGAAACTGCAGAAATGCCAGATTTTTATGCGGATGGCGAATATGATATGGCAGGCTTTTCTGTAGGTGTTGTAGACAAGGACAAAATGATTACAGGTCAGAATATTGTAAAGGGAAACAAGATAATAGGCATTGCATCTAGCGGCATTCACAGCAATGGATATTCATTGGTTAGAAAGGTATTTTTTGACAAGATGAAGATGCCTGTAAGTCAGTATGTTGAGGAATTAGGAATGACACTCGGAGAAGCGCTCCTTACACCAACAAGAATCTATGCAAATGCATGTGATGCAGTACTTGGTAAGCATAGTGTAAATGGTATTATTCACATTACAGGAGGAGGTTTTTTTGAAAATATTCCAAGAATTATTCCAGAGGGCTTGGGCGTTAAGGTAAACCTTGGAACTTGGCGCGTATTACCAATCTTCTCATACATTCAAAAATGTGGCAATATTGAGGATAAAGAAATGTTTTCAACATATAACATGGGTGTTGGAATGATGATGATTGTTGATGAGAAAGAGGCTGATGCAGTAGTTAAGGTATTGAGAGATGCAGGAGAAACAGCAGATATTATCGGAGAAATTGTGCAAGGTAATGGAGTAACATTATGCTAAAAATATCAGTGCTGGTGTCCGGTGGCGGTACAAATCTTCAGTCTGTAATAGATTCTGTGGAAGCGGGAACGATACCGAATGCAAAAATTGCATGCATAATATCAAGTAATGGCAAAGCTTATGCCATAGAGAGAGGAAAAAAACACAATATAAAAACCTTTATAATTGGTAAAGAGCAAATTCAAGATCCAAAAGAAAGAACAGAGAAAATAATTGAAACTCTGAAAAATGCAGAGACTGATTTGGTTGTGTTGGCAGGATATATGAGCATATTGAGACCTGAGCTTGTGAAAGCTTTTGCAGGCAAAATAATTAATATACATCCTTCACTCATACCTAAATTTTGCGGGGAAGGCTTTTATGGAAAAAAAGTTCATCAGGCGGTAATAAATGCAGGAGAAAAAGAGTCCGGAGCAACAGTGCATTTTGTAGATGAAGGGGTGGATTCGGGGCCTATAATACTTCAAAAGAAGGTTCCGGTAATGGAAGGTGATACTGCAGATATATTAGCAGCAAGAGTTCTTGAAGTGGAGCATCAGATATTGACGGAAGCAATTAATAAAATTAGAAATTAATTGGTAAGGCTTAATATAGTATTGAAACAAAGCGGACGGGGCATAACACAATTAAAATAACTCGTTTTAGTAAAAGAGAATAGGAGAAAATGAATGGGTGGATTATTTGGAGCTGTGGGAAAAACCGATGTGGTAATGGACGTATTTTTTGGCACAGACTATCATTCCCATCTTGGTACCAAAAGAGGTGGAATGTGTATTTTAGGACCTGAGGGATTTACTAGGAGTATACACAGCTTGGAAAACTCGGCTTTTAGGAGTAAGTTTGAAAATGAAATAGATAGTATGACAGGAAACATGGGAATAGGGAGCATTAGCGATGGAGAACCTCAACCTCTTACGGTGCTTAGTAATTATGGAGATTATGCCATAGGAACAGTAGGAAGGATAAACAATAAGGAACAACTTGTGACGGAACTTTTGCGAAACGGCTCAGGCCAGTTTATGTCAATGAGCAAGGGAGTGATAAACAATACTGAGCTTGTGGCATCTTTGGTTTCCACAAAGAAAGACCTTTTAGAAGGAATCAGATATGCACAATGGAAAATAGAAGGATCTTCAACCATGCTCATATTGACGGAGGACGGTTTGTATGCGGCAAGAGATAAATTCGGCAGAACTCCAATGATAATAGGTAAGAAGAAAAATGGATATTGTGCTGCTTCTGAATCATTTGCCTTTATCAACATAGGTTATAAAACTATAAAGGAATTGGGACCTGGTGAAATTGTAAAAATTACAGCAGATGGAGTTGAAACTATTGCACAACCACAAGAAGAGATGAGGATGTGTACTTTTATGTGGACTTATTTTGGTTATACCACGTCTACCTATGAGGGTGAAAATGTGGAAATGACCAGATATAGAAATGGCAGAAGCCTTGCTGCAAGAGATGGGAAAATGGATGTGGACTATGTGGCAGGAGTTCCCGATAGCGGAATTGCTCATGCACTTGGATACTCACATGAATCGGGTATACCTTATGCTAGACCACTTATCAAATATACACCAACCTGGCCTCGTAGCTTTATGCCACAGAACCAGAAGGCAAGGAATTTAATAGCAAAGATGAAACTGGTACCGGTATTTGAAATAATCAAAGATAAGAAGTTTATATTGATAGATGATTCAATTGTTAGAGGTACCCAATTATCTGAGACAGTGAAATATCTTCACGAGAACGGAGCAAAAGAAATACATGTAAGATCTGCATGTCCACCTATAATGTATGCTTGTAAATATTTGAATTTTTCAAGGACAGTAGGAGAGATGGAGCTGATTACCAGAAGAGTAATTTGCCAACTGGAGAATATAGAGCCTGAGCAGGTGACACAGGAATTACTTGATGAGTATGCAGAATCAGGCAGTGAAAAGCACGATGCCATGGTAGAGGAAATAAGGAAGGCAATGGGCTTTAACAGCCTTAAATATCCTAACATGCAGGATACTTTGGAAGCTATAGGAATTGACAAATGTAAGCTGTGTACTTACTGTTGGAATGGAAAGGAGTAAAAGAAAATGAGAGCATTAATTAGTGTATCAGACAAAAGAGGGGTGGTTGAATTTGCCAAAGAGCTTGAAGCCCTTGGCGTAACAATTATTTCAACAGGTGGAACTCACAAAAAATTGGAGGAAAACGGCGTAAAGGTAATGGGTATTTCGGAGGTAACAGGGTTTCCAGAATGTTTGGATGGAAGAGTAAAAACCCTTCATCCGGCTGTACATGGCGGTATTCTTGCCATGAGAGAAAAAGAAGAGCACATGAAGCAGATTAAAGATTTGGGGATTGAAACTATAGATATTCTTGCAATCAATCTTTATCCTTTCAAAGAAACAATTATGAAGCAGGGCGTTCAACTTTCAGAAGCCATAGAAAATATAGATATAGGCGGACCTACTATGCTTCGTTCTGCTGCCAAAAATCATAAGGATGTTGTAGTAGTATGTGATCCAAGAGATTATGCCCTTGTAATAGCGGAGCTAAAGGAAAAGAAGGAAGTATCTTATGATACAAAGTACAGATTGGCACTGAAGGTATTTCAGCATACAGCAAGTTATGATGCAATGATTTCAGATTACTTGAGAAAGCAGATTGATGGAGAATTGCCGGAGCAGTTTACTATGACTTTTGAAAAGGTGCAAGACCTACGTTATGGAGAAAACCCTCATCAGAAGGCATATTATTATAAGGAGATAAAACCGTCAAAAGGTGATTTGGTAAACGCAGAGCAACTACACGGAAAGGAGCTTTCCTTCAATAATATTAACGATACAAACGGAGCACTAGCTACTTTGAAGGAATTTGTTGAGCCTACAGTAGTGGCTGTAAAGCACGCAAATCCTTGCGGTGTTGGAACAGGAAAAGACATTTTTGAAGCTTATATGAAAGCTTATGAGGCAGATCCTGTGTCAATCTATGGAGGAATTGTTGCAGCAAATAGACCTATAGATGGGAAAACTGCAGGAGAAATTAACAAGATATTTATTGAAATAGTTATAGCCCCTGATTTCACAGATGAGGCAAAGGAGATACTTATGCAGAAGAAGAACATTAGACTTTTGAAGCTTGCTGATATCTCTGAAAAGAGCATCAAGGGAACTTTGGATATAAAGAAAGTATCCGGTGGCTTGTTAGTGCAGGAACTTGACAATAAATTGTACAATGAAGAGGAACTTAAAGTGGTTACAAACAAAGTGCCTACAGAAAAAGAATTAGAGGATATGAAGTTTGCCATGAAGGTGGTTAAACATATTAAATCAAACGGAATAGTAATTGCAAAAGACAATATGACATTGGGAATAGGACCTGGACAGGTAAATAGAATCTGGGCAGTGGAAAATGCAATAAAGCAGTCCAATTTTGACATTAATAGGGCAGTACTGGCATCAGATGCTTTTTTCCCGTTTAATGATTGTGTAACAGCTGCAGCAAATGCAGGTATTACTGCAATAATCCAACCAGGTGGTTCCATGAGAGATCAGGAGTCAATTGACAAGGCAAATGAGCTGGGAATAGCGATGGTGTTTAGTGGACTTCGCCACTTCAAACACTAGACGAGATAGTGAATTTTTACATAATGTGACTTAAAGTAGGTGATAGAATATGAAGATATTAATTGTAGGTAGCGGAGGAAGAGAACATGCTATTGCATGGAAGCTATCGAGGAACCCGAAAGTGGAAGAAATATACTGTGCTCCTGGGAATGCTGGCATAGCAGAAATAGCACAGTGTTTACCTGTAAAGGCAGAGGACATTGACGGAATCTGTACTATTGCCCGGGAAAAGAAGGTTGACCTAACGGTAATTGGACCAGAGGTTCCTTTGGCAATGGGAATAGTGGATTCTCTTGAAAATATAGGAGTTAGAGCTTTTGGGCCTGACAAGAACTGTGCGCAGCTTGAAGCAAGTAAAGCATTTACCAAACAGTTTTTGGACAAGCATAATATACCGACTGCGGGATATAAGGAGTTTAACGATAAGGAAACCCTCTTAGAGTCAGTGGGCATGTATGGTTATCCAATGGTTTTAAAGGCAGATGGACTTGCTGCGGGTAAGGGAGTTGTTATTGCTGAAACTAAGGACGAAGCAGAAAAAGCAATAGAAGAAATGATGGGAGACCGTGTATTTGGAACAGCAGGGGATAAGGTTGTTGTAGAGGAATACTTACAAGGAGTAGAGGCCTCTGTGCTATGCTTTGTCGATGAGCATACAATAATACCAATGGCATCTGCACAGGATTACAAAAGAATCTATGATGGTGATAAAGGACCTAACACAGGTGGAATGGGAACATATTCTCCAAGCCTGCTGTTTACACCGGAACTAGAGCAACAGATCAATAAAGAAATTCTGTTACCAACCTTGAAAGGTTTTCAACAGGATGGGCTTAAATTCAAAGGCGTATTGTTTGTGGGGATAATGCTTACTAAAGATGGACCAAAGGTAATTGAGTTTAATAACAGATTTGGAGACCCAGAGACTCAATCTATACTAACCCGTCTGAGCACTGATTTACTTGACATTTTTGAGGCTGTAGTTGACAATAGGCTTTCTGAGATGACAATAGAATGGAGACCTGAAAGGGCAGTTACCGTTGTTCTGGCTTCTGGTGGTTATCCGGGAGAATATGACAAGGGAATTGAGATAAAAGGATTGGAAAACTTCACAAAAGATCCTAATAACCATGAAAAGGCAGAAGAGGATATTATTATTTTTCATGCTGGGACTAAGTTTTGTGACGGATATGGTGTTGATGATTCGGAAAAAGTAATAGTTACAAATGGAGGAAGAGTGCTCAATGTTACTGCTTTGGGAGAGACTCACGAGGAAGCAAGGGAAAAAGCTTTTGCTGCGATAAAGAAAATCCATTTTGAAGGAATGCAATATAGAAATGATATTGGATTAGTAAAAGAAATTTAAGTACTACAAGAGATGGCACTGGTACTTTTGGAAATGGCATTGGTACCTTGGGAAATTAAGTAGTATGTCAGTACTGGTACGAAATAATCTAAAAGGAAGGAGATGCACATGAAAATTATTGACTTACATTGTGATACATTATTGGAATGTTACTTAAACAAAACTAGGAATCCTAGGGATGGAGCTGGACATCTTAACTTGCTAAAAATGAAGAAAAATCAAGCATTGGCTCAGTGCTTTGCTATATTTACTCCTACTCATGAGGATGCAAAAGAGCAAGAAATAGAAGTGGGAACATATGAGTTATATAAGGAGATGCGCAATATATTCACAAATATGGTTAACAATAATAATGATATTGTTAACTTCGCGGGTCGACCCGAGGACATAAAGAAAAATATGGAGGAAAACAAAATTTCGGCGATTCTTACAATTGAGGATGGAGCATTTGCAGAAGGAAGAATTGAAAGAATCCAAGAGGTTTATGAGGATGGAGTAAGAATGCTTACGCTAGTTTGGAACTATGAAAATGAAATGGCATTTCCAAACAGCAATGACCCTGAAAAGCATCTGAAAGGATTAAAACCTTTTGGTTTTGAAGTTATTGCAAAGATGAATGAACTTGGAATGATAATTGATGTTTCTCACTTAAATGAAGGTGGATTTTATGATGTTGCAAATAATAGTGCAAAACCATTTGTTGCATCCCATTCGTGTGCAAGAACACTCTGTGATCATAAAAGAAATCTTGATGATAAGCAGTTAAAAGCCATAGGAGAAAAGGGCGGGCTAGTTGGTGTTAATTTTAATTCATATTTTCTGGAGGCAGAAAGTAGCCTCGCAAAAAATGAAACTATCATCAGACATATTGTATATATGGTAAATAAGGCAGGAATTGAGTCAGTGGGACTTGGCTCGGATTTTGATGGAATAAGCTGTGAGTTAGAAATGAAGGGCTATGAAGGGTATCCTGATCTTTTAAGTAGACTGGAAAACCATTTTACTCTTGATGAAATAGATAAAATTTGCTTTGAAAATAGTCTAAGAGTGTTTGCAGAACAAAATTGATTTTTACAACAATTATGTGTAAATAGAGATTTTTAATTTAAAAAAATACAAACTGCTATTAAGCTGGCGGATTAAGGTAGCGTAATAGCAGTTTTTTAAAATATATTTTTATTTCTTGGTTACAATTAATAAAATAAATTTAAAAACCAGGTGATATAAAATAGAAATAAATAAAATAAAAATAAATAGAAAAACTAATAAGAATATAATAAAATAAACTAAATACAAAATTAGAATGGAATTTTATATAAAAAATAAAACAATATAAAGGCGGGAAAAATATAATTATGTATGAATATATTTGTTATTTTATAATTTATTCTTTTTTGGGCTGGTGTACAGAAGTGGCTTACGCAGCAATAAAGGAAGAAAAAATTGTAAATAGAGGATTTTTAAATGGACCTGTATGTCCTATTTATGGATTCGGTATGATAATAATTGTGCTAGTTCTGACACCTCTTTTTGAAAATAAGTATTTGTTATTTTTAGGAGCAGTAGTCCTTACATCAACGTTGGAATGGATAACAGGGTTTGCATTAGAAAAAATTTTTCATGCAAAATGGTGGGATTATAAAAATGAGCCAATGAATTTAAACGGGTATATTTGTCTAAAATTCTCAATTCTTTGGGGTTTTGCATGTGTAATAGTAATTTATTTTATACATCCATTTATAGCGGAATTTGTACTAATAATATCGAATGTGGTTGGATATTTTGCCATTGTTATAATTTTAGTATTGATGGCGGCAGATACGACTATGACTGTTGTAGCTGTAAACAAGTTGAACCGTCAGCTTAGTGCACTTCAAGAAATCAGTGAAAAGCTTCATATTCTTTCTGATGAACTCGGAGAAAATATATATGAGGGAGTTACTTCAATTAAAGAAAAGACAGTTGAGTTAAAAGAAAGAGCAGAGGAGCTTTCTGAAGAGTTGAAAGAAAATTACAGATTAGAAATGCAAAAGAGCTTTTTTGGACAAAAACGTCTAATAAAAGCGTTTCCAAATCTTAAACCCCAAAATAAATATGACATATTTAATAATTTAAAAAAGAATTTATAACTTAGATGTAAGAAAACGAAAATGAGGGCAATTTTGTGCCCTCATAGTCTTACTATTTTAGAACAAATCTACTTGTGATTGCCTCTGTGGGGCAGATATTCTTACATTCACCGCAACGAATACATTCAAGACTATTTATATTCTTGGTAACTTCTACGTTCATTTTGCAATGCCTCTCACAAGCCTTGCAGTTTGTACATTTCAACTTGTCTACGTTCATTTGGTAAAAGCTTATTTTATTAAATAAAGAATAGAAAGCACCAAGTGGACAAAGGTATTTACAAAACGGTCTGTAAGTCAACATTGAAGATATTATCACAACAAGTAGAATGCCTATTTTCCAATTAAACAAAAATCCTAGTTGAGCCCTTAATCCTTCATTTGTAATTGCAAGAGGGATACCCCCTTCAAGAGTTCCTGCTGGACATAGCCATTTACAAAAATATGGAGTAGCCATTCCAAATTCATTGGTCAGGAAAATCGGCAGAAGTATTACCATAACAAGAGCAATCACATACTTAAGCCATCTTAAAGGCCTGTCAATTTTATGTGGTACATTGAGTTTTGGAAGTGGAATTTTGTACAGCAAATCTTGAATAAAGCCAAAAGGACACAAAAGCCCACATATTAATCGCCCAAATATTACTCCGAAAAGTATTATAATGCCTATTACATAATAAGAAAAATTATGTTTTCGTCCTCCCAATACTGCCTGCAGGGCGCCAATAGGACAAGCCCCTAACGCACCGGGGCAAGAGTAGCAGTTTAATCCAGGGACACAGAGAATTTTGGTATTACCTGTAAATATTCTGCCATTAAAGAAGCCTATTATATATCCATTAGTCAATACGGTTGCTGCAAGCTGAATAAATGAATGTTGGTCTATTTTCTTCTTTGCCATTTTTATCAACCAACTCCTATGCATTCAAGACAGATATTTACTGCCTTTTGCAATACCACTAAATGTTCCTCTCGCATGATGCCTAGCGCGATAAACGCAAGTCCAATAGCAAGAAGAAGATATGGAGTAAATGATTCTATTTTCATCTTCATTTCAGATTAAAACCTCCGGAATTACTGTAACTATTTTATACCATATTGTTGAATAATTGTAATGTTATTGTTTAGCATTAATTTTGTCAAGAGTTTTATTAATAGCATTCAAGTAACTCTTAACTACGTCACCTTTAGGAGCTCCTACAATGGGATCTCCTACAACATTACCATCTTTATCCACAAAAATGGTAGTAGGCAAACTCTGAATTTTCCCGGTAAAAGCTTCCTTTGTGCTCTCATTGTCAATAAGAACCCGGAAGTCGGCTTTTGAGGAAGTTAAAATTTCCGATGCAGTGTCAGGATCATCCTTACAATCAGTACAAATACCAATTAGGTTTACATTTTCCGGAAGTTGTGTGTATAATTTTCCTAGTTCAGGCATTTCTTCTACACAATATCCACACCAAGTTGCCCATACATTTACCATTGTCAAGTCATAATCCTTAAAAATTGATTTAAGATCATCGCCCTCAAGGTTTTCAAATCTGCTTGTTTCAGGTTCACCCTCTTGGGAAATTTTTGGCTGCATAGCCGCAGTAGAGCCGCAGCTTGCCAAAATTGCCACCATAAACACCAAAACCAATACTAAGCTTATATTTTTTTTCATATTCCTTTACTCTCCTGTTTAATAATTAAATTACAGATGATTTTTAGTCATCAATTTCAATATATCTATTTTGCCTTATTAGGGATATTTTATAAGTAATATTTTACTATATAAATATAAATAATAATGTGATAATATCACAATAAACAAAAAAGAAGATTATAGTATGTAATGTTAAATGTTTATAATGAAAAATATACCAAATTTTGCACAGTGTTGATATATCTGCATAGAATAATTGTATGAAATAAATATTTTATTTCATAATCTAAATGTTTTATGAAAGGAACATTAATATGGCAGTTTTAGCAGTTTTAAATGCGGCGTCAACGGCAACAGCAACTAATAGTACGGAAGCAAGGATAGATGTTATCCCAGAACCAATAACATTAATTGGAGATCCTACGACAATTGTATTTGGAGAGACAGCAGATCTTGCGGCTTCAAAAGTTCAATATAGTTTTTTAGTATATCAGACGTATAATGCAGTTGGTGGAGCGACTGGAATGGCACAAGCTTCAGGGACTACTGGATGGATTAATCTTCCATCAGTATCACAGGATTTCCCCAATATAAGCGTGAGCGCAACTTCCGCAGGTAGAATTTCAGGATCCGATGTAGTCTTTACTGTTAATGGTACAGTTAGTTATACAAAGACAACGCCGGCACTTTACAAAGTAGTAACTGAGGAATAGGTATATGTGAAGAAGAGGCAAATTTTAATTTGCCCCTTCTTTATATGTGTGCCAGGCATGGCACTAATCTAGCTAGTGAAAGTCTAGCCACGGGTATT
>CAZWCK010000030.1:12040-13227 GCA_964632625.1 uncultured Oscillospiraceae bacterium | reverse complement strand
GGCTAGTGCTGGTATATAAATATGATGAAAATAGGCAAGTGTTCAGTTGATGAAGCACCTGCCTATTTATTTAATATGTAGGAAATATCGCTTGCATTCCCTAATTAAGAATTTTCTCAAAAGCGGAAACATCCAAATCAGAATAAAATTTAAGGAAATTTAATAATTTTACCGCAATCTTTCTGCACCCTCCTTCTGAATTCGACTCAATGTTGAGAGGCATTAGAGGATCATGAAGTGATTTCCTCAGTAAACACCATCCGTCTCCATTCTCTTTATCAAAATCCACACGAACTCCTTCAAAATTAGGGCGAACCAAAGACATTCCACAGTGACAAATCTGGCATTTTCCATCTTCAACGCCAATTATTTCACCTGATTCATCCCTCATGGCACAGATCCTTAAATCAGCCCAGTATGTCAAATCATCAAGAATTTTGTCTCCATATGAAGCAAAATCATCACAAAGTATTGGAAGCCTTAACTCTACCGATTCCAAAGGTTCTTTCAAATCAGCTATCACACTGTCAAGAGTTTTTCCTTCTTGAGCAAGCTTTGCAGCTTTGATTACTATTTTAGTAGCGAGGTAAGCACCATCATCCAAAAAGTAATTTTCTTTGAATGCTGCATGACCAGAGGTCTCAATTGCAAGGGGGCTATTAATGCCTAGAGCGTTTAAACGAATGGCTTCATTTATTACATTCTTGTAGCCTCTTTTGAAACGCAAGTGCTTAAGACCTAATTTTTCTTCAAGAAAGACAGTAAGCTCACGGCTTGTAATACTATCAGTAACAACAGTACTGCCCGGGTTTTCCTTCGCAATCAAAGCTGCTGCCATAGCAATGATTCCATTTCGTGCAATTTCTCTACCTTTATTATCTACTGCAGCCGAACGGTCAACGTCAGTATCAAAAATTAATCCAAAATCAGCACCGACTTCAACAACTCTTTGGCTGATGGAATGCATTGCAGCTTTGTCTTCAGGATTTGGAGCATGGTTAGGAAAGTTACCATCAGGCTCTAGAAATTGGCTGAAAGAAATATCTGCCCCAAGAGGTGCAAGAACTTTTGTTGCATAGAAGCCACCGGAACCATTACCGGCATCAACTACTATTTTCAGACCGTTAAGCGGTTGTGATTGTGATTGAACACCTTCAATAATTATATTTCTGAGATGCTTACAATAA
>CAZWCK010000030.1:0-11940 GCA_964632625.1 uncultured Oscillospiraceae bacterium | reverse complement strand
TTGTGATTGTGATTGAACACCTTCAATAATTATATTTCTGAGATGCTTACAATAATCCTCCATAAGTGGGGTTATTTCAGAAGTGTAACCGGGGTGAGAGCATCTGCATTTAGCTAATTCTTCATCGGATTCAGCGAAATTAATAATCTCTGCAATATCTTTTTTATTTAATCCACCGTGCTTATCAAAAAATTTAAAGCCATTTCTGTTAAATGGAAGATGGCTGGCAGTAATCATTATTCCAGCATCACACATATATTGTGGAAAAACAGTCGTCATAAACATTGCGGGAGTTGATGCAATACCACAGTTCAATGATGTTATGCCACAGTTCTCAAACGTATTCAACATCGTTTGTTGTAAAGCTTCTCCGGAGAGCCGTGGATCTCTGCCAACCGAAATTTTCAATTTATAAACTGGTTTCTTGGTTTTAGCTGAAAGCCATAACGCAAAACCTTTAGACAATCTCTCGGTTTCAATGGTCCCTAAGTTAGGGGTTTCACCAATTACTCCATTCATAGCTATTCCTCTGATATCACTACCATTTTGCAGCTTCTTATAATTATATTCCATTATTTATTCGTACCTCCATTTTATTATGTAATATGATCATAATTGTTCAAATACTCAACAAGACTGTTTTGCTAAAAACAGCTTGTTATTGTATAGTTAAAATATAGAACAATTAACAAATTAATAAATCATAATACTATTATATATGAGGTTTTTGGTTTTTTAAAGAATAATTAGAAATTTAAAGCCAACTATAATACATAAAAATATACTGCGAAAAAATGAAATAAAGTTCCCAATATGACAAAGATATGAAACATCTCATGAAAGCCAAAATTTTTACCAAGGTTTGGCTTTTTTGCTATATAAAATCCTGCACCGATAGAATACATTAGCCCACCTAACACAAGATTAACCATACAACCACCGGGTATAGAACGCAGAAAATTCCAGTCAAAAACTATAGCCCACCCCATAATTAAATATAAAGAAGTATATAGCCATCTTGGGGCATTGAGCCAACAAACTTTAATTATTATGCCAATGGCGGTAATTCCCCACAAAACGCTGAGAAAAATAACAGCTCTTTCATGTGCCATAAACTTAATTATTAAAGGTGTGTAGGTACCGGCAATGAGCACATAAATCATGGAATGATCCAACTTACGCGTTCTAAGAATAACTTGTGGCGAGGCATTTAGAAAATGGTAGGTAGAACTGGTTGAATAAAGAGCGATCATTGAAAAGCCAAATACTACGATCCCTAGCAATACAGAAATCTGCAAGTCGTTGATTTTCAGACCTTTAGACACCATGATAATTGTGGCGAGTACAGCCAGACATGCTCCAATGAAGTGAGTGTAGCTGCTAAGAGGGTCTCTGGCATTCATAAATTTTTTGTAAAACATAGTAAGTGTTCCTTTCTTGTGTAAAAGTATTATAATGGTGTTGTACTTTGATTTATTTAACACTGGTATTCCGTTAATATTGCAAGCGATATTTCCGACATAATAAAAAATTGATTAGTATAAAATTATTAAAACTTTTAAATATAATTCACAAAACCATATTACAAGATTATTATAATAACATAACGAGAAAAAAGCAAGTAAAATTTAATTTCTTAATTTCTTAATTAATTATTAAATAAGCAGGCTGACTATTGCCATTTTTAAGGGCATGCTATAATATTGTTTAGGGTATTATATATGGAAATGAGTTATTACAAAAGTGAAATAATGGAGGAAGAATTTTTAATGCAGTATAACCAGAAATCAATTGATCAAGACAAAGACAACAGTATAAAAGATAGTATTGAATCAGTTGGGGCAGATGAGGAAAACCAGACCAATAATCAGTATAATGGAAACCAAGAGCCTTTCAAAGTTATGACGCAAATGGAGTCTATTGACAAGAGAGCAATGAGCTGCTGGAGAATTACCGCTACGATACAATTAATTGTTTATATAGCTATCTGTCTTGGAATTAAGGCGTTTTTATATATTATAGGCGCTTTTGAGGACAAAATAATAATAATATATATTGTTGAGGCAATTATTTTAGCATTTTTAGTTTTAAAGCTTATAGTGTTTCCTGTGATAGAGTATAAACAGTGGAAATATATGGTGACAGCAGATCAGGTAAAGGTAAATCACGGATTATTTTTCCGAACCTCAACAATTATTCCGCTTGTAAGAATCCAACATATTACAGTGTCACAAGGGCCAATTGAGAGAAATAAGAAGATGTTTAAAGTCAAAATATTTTTGGCGAGTGGAGAACAGGAGATAGTAGGATTAACAGAAGAACGGTCCAATCAGATTGCAATATATTTAAAGGAAAAATTAATAACCAGATTGAAGGAAGAAAGACAAGAAATTCAAGGTGAGGAAGTATGTTCTGCAAGGGAGGAAATTTAATGAAGTTTGGACCTAAACGAGGAAACTTTCTTTGTGTATTTGAGAATTTTTTCAAAAACTTTGGATTTTTACTAGGCACAATCATTTTAGTAATAGTAGTGGGTACAGAGGTGTTATATGAGAATGTTTGGATTATTGCAGTTGTGATATTTTCCCCAATTACAAAAATTTTAAGTTTTTTGACTACATATTATAGTATTGATGAGGAAAAGCTGTTGATTGAAAGCGGCATCATAAATAAACGGAAAACAGAGATTCCAATTTCAACAATTACAACAGTAGATTTTTCGCAAAATTTGATAGATCAAATATTTAAAGTATATAAGCTGAAAATAAATAATGACAGCGGTATGATTTCGCGTGGAAATTCTGCGGAAATGGAAATGGTATTAAATAGGGAAGATAGTGATCTGGCAAGAAGCTTATTGACAGGAGGTGCATCAAGAAAGCAGGCAGGGTTATCAGAACAATCACAAGAACAAATAGATGAGCAAAACCAATCGAAAGATACGTATAAAGCCTCCATGATAGATTTTATCATGAAAGGCTTGCTGCAATCAAAGATGGTATTTTTTTGGACAATCCTTTCGGTACTGTTTACAGGGACAAGCTTTATGATGAAAATTTTTACAGGCGAAGATAACCCTGAAATCATAGACTATATGTATTACAAAATTATTGCAATTGCCGGAGTGACAGCACTTATAATTTTCTTTGTTCTACTAGTATATTTACTGTCTATAGTATATTCTTTGCTATCTTCGGTAATAAAGTATTATGATTTTACTCTAGACGATATGGGGAAGGAGCTTGTACTGTCTTTTGGGTTAATAAATAAAAAAAAATATACAATTTCAAGAGAGAAGATTAGCGGCTTTGTGTATGAACAATCAATTTTAATGCGCAAGTTTAAAAGCGGTAGCTTGCAAATGTTTGCAAGTGGGTATGGCGGAGGCTTAGAAACCCAGGAAATAGCAATGCTTTATCCGTTTATGAAAGAAAAAGATTTGAAAAACTTTATACAAAGGGTAATGCCGGAAATCCCTATAGAGGGAACCTTTACAAAACCCAAGAAGCAGGCCTTTAGATACTTCTTTTTTACTGCAAGATTTATAGCAAGCGTAATACTTTTGCTTGGTGTAACGACATATGCGTTACTAGAGGGCGTTATATGGGCAATTCCTGTCGGAGTTTTACCTTTAGTAGTAGCAACCGCATCTGTAATAATGGAATATAGAAATTCGGGAATGTTTGTTACAGGAAGCACTGTAGGCATGGTAAATGGAGGATTTAACAGAAAAACGTATTTTATAAAGGCAAAGAAAGTGGAAGTGATAAGAAGACATACAACTGCTTTTAAGGACAAAAAGGGGATTGGCAGCATCAGTATAGGTTATCTTGCACCAGTGTCCGTTTCTAATATAAGAGTGAAGAATTTGCCTTGTAATGCCATGGATTTAGAAGCAATATCCATTCAATAAAGTCTGATAAAATTGTGACAACAGTATAAAACGACCTGAAACAACAAAATATAATCAGATAAAAGAGAAACCAATATGAATGGCAAAATAAATATGTTATCATTATTAAAGAAACTATTTATATAATTAAACAAAAGAAGGAAAATGGAGGAAGAGAAGATGAACCAATTTCAAGAAAGAAATGTGGCTCTTGCAATAGTGCTGACAATAATTACATGCGGTATATATGGATTATATTGGATAGCGGTATTGCATGAGGATTCAAAGCTGGCGGCTCATGATGATGATGGAACCAGTGGTGTATTAGTAGTAGTATTGTCAATAGTTACTTGCAGTATTTATTTATTTTACTGGGCATATAAAATGGGCGAAAGAATGAACAAGGCTAAACAAATGCGAAAAATACCGTTTGATACAAGCACACCTATCTTGTATATTATATTAGCTATTTTTGGATTGAATATAGTTAATCTTGCATTGATTCAGAGTGATTTAAACAATTTTAACAATTATACACCAAGTAATAGCTATGTTACTGACTAATTAGAATTTATCATTATGTGTAACCATAATCTAAAGAAAAGCAGATTTTTGAAAGTACTTGTTACTGTGGGTAGTTTTGTACTTGTAGGAGTAATATATGGAATATTTTGCATTGTTACAAATATAAGAATTCCCTGTGTCTTTTACAAGTTCACAGGGCTTATGTGTCCGGGCTGTGGGATGACAAGAATGTGTATATCTTTAATGCAACTGGATTTCGCAGCTGCGTGGCATTACAATCAAGCAATGATGTTGTTTCTTCCCGTGTTAGGGATAATAGGAGCACAGATAGCAGTAAGGTACATAAATACGGGGAAAATAAGAGTAACCAAAGCGCAGAACATGGTATTGTGGATTATGTTGGTTGTGTTGCTCCTGTTTGGGGTTCTCAGAAATATAATCAATTAAAAGCTGATTCCAAGTGTAGTAGGAATCAGCTTTTTAGATTTTATAATTTCAATCATGGATTGAAGTCTCTGAAAGATTTTGCAATATTTGAATATGGACTACCTATTCAAATTCCCCATTTTATAACCGGCAAGATTTAGTGTTGCATAAGTAAACCCTGCGTCTTTTGCAAGCTTATCAATTAAATCCATCAATTTCAAATTAAAAAACTTTTCTCTTTCATCAGGTGCAACTTCTATTGCAGCAAGAGTACCCCCATCGGAATTCAACTGATGGTAACGTACACGAACCTGATTAAACCCTTGTTCCTTTATTGCCTTTTCCAAGAAGTATATAGAATTCAGTTTTTCCGAGGTAATCGGTTCTCCATATGGAAATCTTGAAGCTAGGCAAGCAAAAGAAGGCAAATTCCAAATTTGCAAGTCAAGCGCTTTCAAAGTGCTTCTTATTTCTGACTTTTTAAGGCCAACAATACTTAAAGGACTTTTGATTTCCAGTTCTGCAAGAGCTCTTAGTCCGGGTCTGTAGTCAAAGAGATCATCGGCATTTGTTGCATCCACTAAGGAATAAGGCTTACTGAGATTTGCAGGTTGAATGTCAGGAATTTCTGCAAGCATTTTATCAAAAATTATTTTTTTACATTCATAACATCTGTCAGGGGAATTTTCTTTATAAAATATCATTTCTGACAAGGGAATGTCAATTAACCTATGCTTAATTTTATGTTCAGTACAAAAATCCTTTGCTCTGCTGATTTCATCGGGGGCAAAATTAGGTGCAACAGCGGTAAAGGCTATAGCATTGTCCCCAAGCAAGCAATGTGCATAATAAAGCAATAATGTACTGTCAACTCCGCCAGAAAAGGCTACGGCAATAGGCTGCAATTCTATCAGTAATTTATCAAGTTGTTTTAGTTTTTCCAAAATTTCAGCAGGAAGCGTTTGCAATTTATTGAGTATCAATTATAAATCCCCTTTTCATAAGCTGTATATTTTTTAATATATCTTTTATGATACACTGAGAGCACAAAACTATTCACAGAAGGTTTTCATAGCTTCGAGAGTTTTTTCCATTAACTCATCAATATTCCAATCTAACATTTCTGCACCTTCAAGGATAACATCTCTTGAACAACCTGCAGCAAACTTCTTGTCCTTAAATTTTTTCTTTATAGACTTAAGTTCCATGTCCTGAACACTTTTTGAAGGTCTCATTAGTGCAGCAGCACCAATTAATCCGGTAAGTTCATCTGTGGCAAATAAAATCTTTTCCATTAGGTGCTCTGGCTTCACATTGCAGCAAAGACCATAGCCATGAGATACAATTGCATGAATCATATCTTCGGGAGCATCAATTTCCTTTAACAATTCAGGAGCCTTGATGCAGTGTTCATCAGGGTACATTTCGAAATCCACATCATGAAGAAGCCCTACAAGACCCCAAAAATCCACATCTTCAGAAAAACCTTGCTGATTTGCAAAGTAACGCATTACTCCTTCAACGGTAAGTGCATGAGTTATATGAAATTCTTCCTTATTATATTTTTTAAGCAAATTCATTGCTATATTTCTTGTAATCATAATTTTTCTCCTTTTAGTAAAATAATTTTATGCCGATATTTTCTCCATCTTATCAGCTTTGCTCGGCATCTGAGCAACGATTGTAGCGGTAAACATAAGGATACAACCAAGGAACTCACGTATGGTCAACATTTCATGAAGCACTAACATTCCTGCCAAAACTGCAAATACGGATTCCAAGCTTAAGAGTAATGAAGCTATTGTAGGCTGAGTGTATTTTTGTCCTATAATCTGAAGAGTAAATGCAACACCACATGACAACACGCCTGAATAGAAAAGCGGTAACCAACATTGTAATATGGAAACTATCTCTGGAGTTTCAAACATCACCATAGGAGGTATTGAAAGCAATGCACAGATAAAAAATTGTAGGCATGACATTTTTACACCGTCAACCTTAGGTGAGAAGTAGTCGATTACCAATATATGTACAGCATATGCAACAGCACAAAGAAGAATTAAAAAATCACCTTTCCCAATAGTAAAACCTTCATTTATGCAAAGAAGATAAAGCCCAACCGCTGCAATTGAAACACATACCCAAACTTTAGCTTTTACACGCTGACCAAGGAACATACCAAGAATAGGAACAAAAACTATATATAATGTAGTAATAAAGCCAGCTTTACCGGCAGTTGTATATTGTATCCCTACTTGTTGTAATGAGCTTGATGCAAATAAAACAAAACCGCATACAATACTACCAATTATAAGTGTTTTCTTTTGATTTTGGTTTGAGACAGACATATCACTATCACTATCATTATCTACGGTATTAGATTTATTGCGCTTATCAATCTTTGTAAGTAATATTATTACAGGGATAAGAACAATTCCTCCAATAATGCATCTGACACAGTTAAAAGTAAAAGGACCGACATAATCCATTCCAACGCTTTGAGCAACGAAGGCAGAGCCCCAGATCATTGCAGTTAAAAGCAACATTAAGTTTCCTCGTAATTGTTTGTTCATAGCTACCTCACTTATAAATTGATTTGCCATGTAAATATTTTAGCAGCAATACACAGCAATCCGTCATCTAAAATATAGTTTTAATTAAAAATCTATAATATGATTATACTTTACAAACCAAAAAATGTAAACCTTAAAAAGGGGATTTAATGGATAGACAAAAAAGGGGATTTAATGGCTAGAAAATGAGCTCAGAGAATGTGCAACTAATAACTAAAAACAGAAAAATCAAACGCAAAATATTGCAATATCATTAAAAATATGCTATAATATATAAGCGAAATCGAGGATATTTGATTATAAATTTCCATGCGAAGTAGCAGAAAAGAGACAAAATAAATTTCCATGCGCTAACGGCGGTACAAAGATAAGTATTTTTAGCAAAGAAAAAGAAAGGAACAAAGAAACAATGGGAGATAAAAAACATATTGAGTATTTTAAATATAATTGGAGAACAATATCAGAGGAACAAATGATAGAATTATTTGATAAAATTGAACCTTTAGATGAAGAAGTTATGGCTTTAGCAAGACAGAGACAGATGGAACTTGCAAAACCACCGGGCAGTTTGGGAAAGCTAGAGGATATTTCAATTCAACTTGCTGGAATTACGGGAAATGTGAAAAATTACATAAAAAAGCAATGCATTGCAATAATGAGCGCTGATAACGGTGTTATAGAAGAAGGAGTTGCTTCTGCTCCTCAGTACGTTACCGTAGCTCAGACTATAAATTTTACAAGAAGACTTACCGGAGTCGGCTCTTTAGCAAGGTATTTTGATGTGGATTTATTAGTTTTGGATATGGGAATAAACAATAAAATTCCGGCAGGACTTCTTGCTGAAGAAATTTACAAGGAAAAAGGCAGAATAGCTGACAAAATAGTTAATCGAAAAATAGGAATGGGAACAAAGAATTTGGCAAAGGGTGCCGCTATGGATAGAGAAGATGCAGTATGCGCCATTGCAGCAGGTATTGAAGCAGCTAGTAAAATCAAGGAGTTTGGTTATGACATTTTTGGAATAGGTGAAATGGGAATATGTAATACTACTACTAGTTCATCAGTTCTTAGTGCCTTGCTTGGACTTACTGCTGAGGAAACCGTAGGAAAAGGCGGCGGATTGACTTTGGAAGGGTTTGAAAAGAAAAAGAAAGTAGTAGAGGATGCATTGAAACTTCACGGGCTTTATCAATGCACCGAGCCGGTGGATGTGATTGATGTGTTGGCGAAGGTAGGAGGTTTTGACATTGCAGCAATGACAGGTGCTTTTATAGGTGCTGCTCTTTATAAACTGCCGGTAGTAATAGATGGCTACATTTCAATAGTTGCAGCTCTATGCGCTAGTAGGCTTGCTCCTTTGTCCAAGGAATATATGATAGCCTCACACACTTCATGGGAGGTTGGCTATAATTATGCGGTTGAAGAGCTTGGTGTTTCACCTATGTTAAACTTGAATATGAGACTTGGAGAAGGCAGTGGTTGCCCTATAGCTTTCAAGGTAATTGAGGCGGCATGTGGGGTAATGAATTATATGGGCACTTTTGCAGAGGCTGAAATAAACGATAAATATCTGGACGAGATAAGGAAAGGCGACTGCTTTTAGTTAATTCCAAGCAAGTGGGGATAATTAATAATGAATGTATTTATTAGCGGAGGTTGCAAAAACGGCAAATCAATTTATGCGCAGAAAATTGCAAGACAAATGGCGTTAAATCTGAACAAGCCTTTATATTATCTGGCGACAATGCGCCCGGTAGACGATGAAGACAGAGCCAGAATAAAGAGACATTTGAAAGAAAGAGACGGTTGGGGATTTGAAACAATTGAGCAAAGTGAAAACATTTGTGATTGCTTGGGGCGAAATGTTAAAGAACTGGAGAGCAAAACAATTGACAGTTCGGGAGTTTTTCTCTTGGATAGCATAACAGCGCTTCTTTCAAATGAGATGTTCAAAACAAATGGTAGCATAGATTATGATGCACCCAAAAGAGTGGGCGCAGACCTTGTTGAATTTGCAATAGCCACAGGAAATACGGTTTTTGTTTCTGATTACATATATTCCGATGCGTTACGTTATGATCAGATTACAGAGAGCTACAGGAGAGGTCTTGCCACAATAGACCAAAGGGTTGCCCAAAAGTGTGACCGGGTTATAGAAGTAGTATTTGGAAATATAAATTATATTAGATAATTTTGGAATAAATTTTCTTACCATAGGAAAACTAGTTCTTATCTAGTGTGGTAAATCTGAGAGAAATACGATATTGAGAGGAAAAACAAAAAATGAAATTTATTACTGCTTTCTTCATGGCGTGGGGCGGATTTTTATCTATACCTTGTCCTGTAAAAAAATGGGATGAAGCCCAACGTAAGCTTATGTTGGTTTTTCTGCCGATGGCAGGGCTTGTTCTGGGTATTCTTTGGTATGTTATTTTTCGAGTAATGTATCATTTTAAGTTACCGGTAATGATAATATCAGCAGTGCTTACGGCATATCCTTTTTTGGCCAGTGGATTTATTCATCTTGATGGGTTCATGGACTGTTGTGATGCCATACTTTCAAGAAGATCCAAAGAGGAGCGACTTAGGATTCTAAAGGATTCTCATGTAGGGGCTTTTGCAGTAATAATGGTAGTAATGCTGTTTATGTTTTATTTTTCAGCAATGACTTCTCAGCTGAATAATTCAGTAGGGATTTTAAAATTTTCGCAAATGGATATGGTGGCAATTATATTTATACCTGTGGTATCCAGGGCAATGTCAGCTTTTGCAGTTCTTACAAGAGAACCATTATCCCAAAGCCAGTACCATACCTTTAAAAAACAGGAAAACAGGAAATATTATATAGCGGTAATAATAATAGCAATTTTAGCTCAGCTGATATCTATACTGTATTATAGTAATATAGGAAATCCGGTGAAGCAAGAAGGTATTTGGAAGAGTCTGTTTGCCATATTTTGTGTGGAGAACTTGGCTCATGCTTTGTCACTTGAATGGTGCAAGGAGAACCTTGGTGGAATGAGTGGTGATATATCAGGATTTGCGATTACCGTATCTGAATTGGCAGCAATAGTAACTTTGGCGATAATCTAATTAAAGTATTGAAATAGAGGTAAAAGTGGAAAACATACATTTAATATTTGGAGGAGCATATCAGGGTAAACTTGATTATGCATTAAGTGAATACGAGGTAAGAACGGAAGAAGTATTCAATTGTAGTGAAGATAATACTAAGCTTGATTTCTCAAAGCCCATAATAAATGATTTGCAAAAATTTGTGATGGCTTGTGTGAAAAATAATGTGGAAGCAAAGGACAGTTTCCTTGAGCAGCTTGAAGTTTATGATAAAAACAATAATAGGGTTCTCAACGATAGGGTTCTTATATGCACAGATGTTTCCCAAGGGATTGTTCCCATGGAAAAAGAACTTCGTGATTGGAGGGAAATGTGCGGAAGACTTATGGCATATTTGGGGAGGAGCTGTCAAAGGGTAACAAGAGTATTCTGCGGAATTCCTCAAGAGGTTGAAAGAACGAAGCTGACATCAAATAGAAATCAAAATGGACCTAATCAAAACATAGAATCAAGAATTAACGCAGGAGGCATCAAAACCGACTCCTACATACATATAATCCGACATGGCATAACACAGGGAAATCAAGAGCGGTGGTATTACGGGAGCAGCGACATACCTCTTGCCAATGAAGGAATTGATGCCCTAACAGAGCTTGCTAAGTCAGGGGTATACCCAAATGGTGAAAATGCACAGTACTTTACTTCGGGGATGGTCAGAACAGAACAGACCTTTTTTCTTATTTATGGAAATACTCCGCATGGTCAGATTCACGAGCTACAGGAATTCAATTTTGGAGATTTTGAGAAAAAAAGCTATGAAGAATTGAAGGATATTGCAGCATATCAGGAATGGATAAATGGCGAGGTGGAAAATGGACTAAACGTAAACCCTGCTCCAAACGGCGATAGTAGTGCGGCATTTAGAAATAGAATTCGAAAAGGATTTGAAATTTTGAAGGGAAAGCATGAGCTTCTGGAATTGTCTTTAAGACACAAGGGATTGCAGGCACATACCATAATGATTTGTCATGGTGGGGTTATAGCAGCTATAATGACGGAAAATTTTGAAGGCGAAAAATCAAATATCTTTGAATGGATCCCGGACCCGGGACACGGATATTCGATATGTATGAGAGATGGAAAAGCAATAGGATATGAGAAATTTTAATAATTGCAATTGGGAGTAAAGCCCTTGTTGTTGGCCAGCGCTAAGGCGCTGGCTTTTACTGTATTTAAGGCAATTTTCCTTTGCCAATTTTGAAATAGTTATTATTTAGATCTTGTAGTATAATGTAAATATAGAAAATTAAAGTTAAAAGTTAAATAATACTTATAAGAGAGTAAGGAAATATATTTTAAAAACATTTTGATAGCAGTACAATATCTACAATATACATTTTTAAATCACATGCGTTATACAATATTTGTTTTCATAGATTCGATGTGGAT
>CAZWCK010000029.1:0-13470 GCA_964632625.1 uncultured Oscillospiraceae bacterium | reverse complement strand
TGTTTCTAAATCTGTAAGAAGATCAACAGAATCTGTATGAGTCTCCGTTTCTGTTTTTTGTTTACTTGTTTCTTTAATTGTTGAAACCACCTCTGCGGGTTGTGCGTTTGAAAAAAGTATATCAAGGTATTTGAACTGATTGCAGGCCGCAATAAAAGGTCTTGGTGTTTTGCTTTCACCCATGCCAATAACAGTCATACCGGATTCACGTAGTCTTGCAGCTAATCTTGTAAAATCACTGTCTGAGGAAACAATACAAAAACCATTAACATTACCTGAATATAGGATATCCATTGCATCAATAATCATGGCAGAATCTGTGGAGCTCTTACCAATTGTATACCCATATTGCTGAATGGGAACTATGGAATTTTCAAGCAATACAGATTTCCAGGAACTAAGAAATGGATTTGTCCAATCTCCATAAATCCTCTTATAAGTAGCAATTCCGTTGTTTGCCACTTCATCCAATATTATTTTAATGTATTTGTTTGCTATATTGTCGGCATCAATCAAAACAGCAAAGTTTAATTCATTTTTCAAAATCGCACCTCTTATTTCTAATATTTTTTATTACTCCAGCAATATCATTTACGACATTACCGAAATATCAAAGGAAGTACATTATTTATGTAGCTATACATAAACTGCATATAAAATAAGCCTATATTATATTGTAGCATAAATTACTTATAAATACACCTATAAATAGCATTAATTTGATATAAAAAGTGTCAAAAAGCAAAATGTCTAATTTATATTTTGCACTTGGTGTTTGAGGCAAAATGTTTAATAAACCACTAGAGAAAATGCTATTTCGTAATGACAGAACCTATGATATACTGAATAAAGATCAAGGCATGTTTTTGAGATGAAACTTTTTGGCTTACTCAAAAATCTATGTCGGAGCTGTTTGACGTGAAAATTCCTGCCATTTCAAAGCATTTATAAAATATTTTTGATGAAGGAGAACTTAACAAAGATTCAACTGTTTCCAAAAAGGAAATAGTTCAATTGGAGGGCGAGAGGTAAAAAGAATTCTATGCCTTCGTGCAAAACAAACTGCATTATGCCAGAGGGCTTTTGCCCATGGGCTTGGATTGACATTTACAGAGGGGTTAGCGCACTTTCTGCTGGAGCCACATATAAGCCTTGGAACAATCGGGATGGAATGCAGATACTTTGCTGTACGGACGGTATCAGACCTGTTGTATTTGCCATTGAGGCTTTGCAGGAATAAGACAATCAATGAATTGACTAAAATAATTTAGGAGGAAAAAATGAACTTTAAGAAAACAGGGCGTTCGATTATGGAAGATAGTATAGAAAAGACGGTTAAAGAATATGCAGAAAACAAACCAGCCATGTACGATTTGTTATGCAAACAGCTTGCAGCATTTGTTGAGGATGAAGAACATGTGATACCTAATCTTGCAAATGCATCAGCGCTTCTTTGGGACAGTCTTACAGATATAAACTGGGCGGGATTTTATTTAATGACGGATGGATGTTTGCTGCTTGGACCATTTCAGGGAAAGCCTGCATGTATAAGAATTCAGGTGGGAAAAGGTGTATGTGGAACTGCTGTGAGTGAAAATAGCACTAAAATAGTAGAAGATGTTCATAAATTTTCAGGGCATATAGCATGCGACAGTGCTTCAAATTCGGAAATAGTTATTCCTATTCGTAGTCATGGCAAGGTGATAGGAGTACTGGATGTTGACAGCCCTCTTTTTTCAAGATTTGACGAGGATGACAAATTAGGACTGGAGAGCTTTGTAGAAATACTGCAAGAGGCTTGCCAGTGGAATGAATAAAATAAAAAAGAATAGAAGAATCAATCACTACTATTATATTGTATGAAATTATTAAACACAGACAATAAAAAGAGGATAATAATATGGAGCCAAAAATCCAGATAAGACAAGTTAGCTTTGAAGGAAGAATACTGGAATATATTTTGATACATAAGCAAGTGAAAAATGTCAACTTAAGAATTAAGCCGGAGGGTAAGGTTGTAGTATCTGCAAACAAAAGGGTATCAGTAACCTACATAGATGATTTTGTATTGTCAAAAGGAAAATTCATTTTAAGAGCCTTAGACAATTTTCAAAGACAGCAAAAAAACATTATAACTCCAAGGGAATACATAAGCGGTGAAACTTTCAGAATTCTTGGAAGGACAGTTAAGCTTGAGGTGCTTGAGGGTGAAAAAGAGTCTGTTAGCTTTGATGGTAGCTTTATATTTCTCACGGTGAGGAACGCAAGCAATTTCAAAAGAAAAGAAAAGCTTATTAATGTGTGGTTAAAAGAGCAGCAGGCAATTATTTTCAATGAAGTGTGTCAGGATATTTATCAAATTTTTAAGAAATACCAAATTGAATATCCGCAAATTAAAACAAGATGCATGACCTCAAGATGGGGTTCCTGTCATACCCAAAAAGGAATTATTACACTGAACACTAAGTTGCTTGAAGTACCAAGAACCAGTATAGAGTACGTGGTTTTGCACGAGTTTGCACACTTTATACATCCTAATCATTCTAAGAGCTTTTATGAATTTATTGGAAACTTAATGCCGGATTGGAAGGAAAGAAAAAGAAACTTAAAATGATTAAAACACATAAGGCGAAGGTCTGCAAACAAGTTATTTTAGAACCTTTTCCTTCGTATTGGGGCAGGAGAAGAGTAAAGAAGAGTAAATTACTTATAAAATATTAATGCACCTTGAAAAATCAATATAATTCTGTTATAGTAAAACAAAAAAATATATTTTATATGTACAGATATGTACGGAGAGTTGTGGAATGATGTAGAGCCACAAGGTAAATACAGTGAGGGAAATTACAAGCTTATGAATATATCTAAGCAAGAAATGAGAAAAGAATTTTTGCAAAAGAGGAATGCTTTATCCAAAGAGGAACAAGTCACAAAAAGCAAAGCGATATTGGAAAAGCTTCTTGGTTGTGAGGAATATAAAAAAGCAGAATGGATTTTTTCATATATTAATATTGGTTCAGAAGTCAAAACTGTATCTTTTATAAAAAGAGCGTGGGCAGACGGAAAAAAAGTGGCAGTACCGATTGCAAAAAAGAGTAGGTGTATGTATTTTATAGAGATTACGTCGTTTAAGGGAACGAAGCGCACAAAGCTGGGAACAATAGAGCCTGACGTATCAATTGAAAAACAAGTAATTCCTACGCCGGACACTTTATTTATAGTGCCGGGAAGTATGTTTGACGAGGAAAGAAACCGCTGTGGCTATGGTGGAGGATATTACGATACATATATAAACGAAAATAAGATTCTTAATACAATTGGAATCTGTTACGATTGCCAAGTATCGAAAAAAATCCCAACAGAAGAATTCGATAAAAAACTTAATAAAATTATTACGGAAAAAAGAGAAATATAGAGAGGAAAATAATAAGATGAGTGAACCAATTTTAGTAATAATGGCAGCAGGAATGGGCAGCAGATATGGAGGCCTTAAACAAATTGACCCGGTGGGTTCAGGAGGTGAAATAATAATGGATTTTTCACTTTACGATGCATTTATGGCAGGTTTCAAAAAAGCTATTTTTATAATAAAAAGAGAATTTGAAATGGAATTTAAAGAGATAATAGAGAAAAGGGCAGGAAGATTCATGGAGGTTGAATATGCATTTCAGGAACTGACAGATCTACCGTACGGATATACTATACCGGAAGGCAGAGAAAAGCCATGGGGAACTTGCCATGCGGTTCTTAGCGCAAGAAACATTATTGACGGACCTTTTGCTGTAATAAATGCGGATGATTATTATGGAGCAGGAGCTTTTCACAGTATGTATGATTTCTTGGTCCAAGCCAAGGATGATAATAAATTACGATATGCAATGGTAGGCTATATGCTTGAAAACACACTAACTGAAAACGGGCATGTAGCCCGTGGAGTCTGTGAGGTTTCTGAAGCCGGATATTTGAAAGAAATTAATGAGAGAACTAAAATAATGTGGAGGGATTATAAAGATTGCGTAAGTGGTGAAGAAAGCCTGCAAACAGAAAAATCAAAAGACACTGAGAAAGTAATTGCATTTACAGAAGATGAAGGAAAAACGTGGACAGCTGTGCCAAAGGGTACACCGGTATCTATGAATTTTTGGGGTTTTAATAAAAGCATGATAGGTGAAATGCAGGAAAACTTTCCTAAATTTTTAGACAGAATATTCATGGAAAATCCTCTTAAGGGAGAGTATTTTTTACCATTGGCGGTGGACAAGCTTATAAAAGAAGACAGAGCAACCATCAAGGTTCTTTATTCACATGATAAGTGGTACGGTGTGACTTACAAGGAGGATAAGCAAGACGTAGTTAATGCCTTGCAATCTATGAAAGACAAGGGATTATATCCGGAAAAGCTCTGGAAATAATTATAGGAATAAAAAGGAAAGAATATGGTAGATAAAAATAAAAGAACCGGAGACAAAAAAAATAATAGTAATAGCATAGTGTTAAGTGATTTTGGCTATAAGCAAGAACTAAGACAGGTACTGTCTTTAAGTGATTTGGTAACCTATGGATTGGTATTCATGGTGGTAATCGCGCCGTTTGGAATATACTGGGTTGTTGCCGAAATGTCTAAAGGAATGGTAGCATTAGTATACTTGATAGCAATGGGTGGAATGTTGTTTACTGCCTTTAGTTATTGGAGAATGGCTGAAGTGTTTCCAATTTCAGGATCGGTATATGCTGTACTGGTCAACCTTTTTTGTAACACTTTGTTCGATAAATATCTAATTAAATCAAACCTCCATTGGTGTTAAATAATTATTGTATGAATGTGGCCTAACATAATTGTACCAATTAATATATTCTTTGGTCATTTCATCAAGCTTTTCAACACTATCAAATGTAAACCTGTAATAAAAACAGTTTTTGAAAGTGTTGTAGAATCTCTCCATTGGTGCATTATCATAAGGGCATCCAGCTTTACTCATGCTTTGGATAATACCATGTTCCTTGCAGAATACAACAAACTCCCATGATGCAAACTGTACTCCTTGATCACTATGCAAAATTAACCCTTTAGAAGGTTTTTCTTGCTCAAGAGCTTTTGTTAAAGCTTTAATTGCAAGTTCAGTATTGATGTAGTTATCATTAATGGATACAATTGCAGATCTGTCAAATAAATCAATGATGCTACAGTTATATCTAAATTTTCCGTTTGGCTGGCGCATATATGTAAAATCCGTGCACCATACTTTATTCTTTTCATGAACTTCAAAATTTTGTTTAAGGAGATTATCAAATATCTTGTGCTTTTTGCTAGATTTATATCCAGGTTTTTTACGCATAATAATAGCAGCTAAATTGAGGGCTTTATTCATATATTTATGAACGGTAGTTTTACTTAGGTATATACCATAGCGAGATAGGAATATACGCATAGCTCTATGTCCAACAGTCCGATTATTATTGTAATAGATGTATTTAATCCTTTCATAGATAACTTCTCGTTGCTCACGATAAACACTTTTTTTATCATCAAGATAATTGTAATAACAATTAGAGCTTATGCCAAAATGTGCACAAAGCCACCTTAAACCAAAATAATCTTTGTTATCATCTATAAATCGATATACCACTAATCGATTTCCTTCGCGAAGAATGCCGCTGCTTTTTTTAGAAACTCTATCTCTTTATCTTTTTCCTTGAGCATCTGATTGAGCCTACGTATTTCACTTGCTGAATCACTTTCATTTAGTTTTTGAGTGGTATGTTTGTATCGGCATTCTTCACCATATTTCTTTGCCCATTCTGTTATGGTGCTTTTGGCAACATTATAATCAGCAGCTAATTCTACTGTTGATCTATCACCAGCCATATAGGCTTTAACAACTTCTTTTTTGAAGTCTTCATTGTAACGTACTGACATTGTTCAGTCCTCCTTTTGGATAATTAATATTATATATCATATTAATCGTACAAGGTGTTACAAATTTAATATACCACTACAGTGTTTTATTTTGCGATTTTTCTCGGCTTGTTCGGATTTTGTTTTTCATAAGTGTGGTAAAAGGCATATCAAGCTCAATTTCCTGTACTATTTTTTCAATATTGCCTAAATCGTTAACGGCAGACTCTTCGCTGATGCCGTCTTCCATCCGGTCATCAATCATTTCACTATAGAAAGTTATTGATTTTTCAATTTCCCCTTGTGGTAAATGTGAAACGCGCTTTCTAAGGTCATTCAAAAATTCAATTTTTGTCATTTCTATTCTCCTTAATAAATTCGTAAACGCGCATGATTTCTTGCCATTCAGACAAGAACTCTTCAATACGTTTTTTGCCAGCCACAGTAATTTTATAGTATTTTCGGAGGCGATTGTTATGCTCTACCGAGTAGGTAGACAGAAAATCCGCTAATTCCAGTCGCTTTAAAATAGGGTAAAGTGTTGATTCTGAAATCTTAATAAATGGAGAAATATCTTTTATAATTTGATAGCCGTAGGAATCATTAATTAATAAAACTTTCAGCACGCAAATTTCCAATAAACCTCGTTTTAATTGTATGTCCAATGCAAGACACCTCCTAACGCATAATACTATATGACACATAGCATAATATGTCAAGCAAATCTTTGAGCTAAATCATAAATAAATAGTTCTTAACATATAATCTTGTGATAATGGTTGTATGCTAGGAGGCTATATCTTGAAAAGAAAAAATAAAAAATATAAGAAGCTACGTAAATCTAAATTTATACGCTTAAAAACAATAAAATTACTTTTCTTTGGTGTTTTCATATTAATTATATCGGTTGGTCTTATTGCCATTGATATTTTCGCCCATAACCTTTTTAATCTTGATATTTTCCCTGGTAACCTCTCTGCTCTTCAGTCAAAGACCGACGAACCTATTAAATGGGTTGACTTCGATGTGCCTTATAGTGTCTTAGAAAAGACTATGAATCTGGATATAAAAAGCTATGGGTCAGAAAATCATCTTATGTGGACTGAACTTTTAGCATATTTAGGAGCAAAGTATGGTGGAGACTTTAAACAATATAAAGCCAAAGACTTAGACAACTTAGTTGAGAAGCTAAATAGCGGTGAAACAATAGAACACTTAACGAAGCGTATGAAGTGCTATGACTACTACAAGGAAGCTTATACTGCGATTTTAAGTGGATTTATAGGAAAATATAAAATACAAGTGCCTATAGAAGGAAATAGTGAGGTTACTGAAAATAAAGATTTGAGTTTAGATGACTTAGGCTTCCAAACGGATTGTAATTTAGTGTGGCAGTCAAAATATGGGTTAAAGGCATTTTCTCCTATAGCCCAAGGGTACTGGTACGATGATTATGATGATTTTGGGGCTGGTAGAAGTTATGGATATAATAGAAAGCATTTTGGGCATGATCTTATGGTATCAATAGGAACACCGATTATTGCAATTGAAAGTGGTACTGTAGAAGCGATGGGATGGAATCAATATGGGGGATGGCGGATTGGAATAAGAAGCTATGATAAAAAACGGTATTACTATTATGCACATTTAAGGAAAAATCGTCCCTATAGTGCGGATTTATGCATAGGAAAAGCTGTTAAGGCAGGTGAAGTAATTGGATATTCGGGTAGAACCGGATATAGTGCGAAGGAAAATGTAAATAATATTGATACACCTCATCTTCATGTGGGAATGCAGCTTATTTTTGATGAAAGCTTAAAGGACAGTCCAAACCAAATATGGATTGATTTGTATAGCATAACCAGACTATTGTCCCAAAATAAATCTCCAGTATATAAAAATGAAATGACGAAAGAGTATTATAGGCAATACGATTTTTGGGAACCTGATATAGACTGCGAAGATGTAGTTAACTAGTTTTATCACAAAGTGGCTGTTTCCATAAGCTATACGTATAAAACTTGCTTAAAAACCGTTGAATTTTGTGAGAATTTGGCTAATTTTATATCACGGCGGCATCAATTATCACAATTCGTATAGTTAGTGGGTTTTCACGTATAAAATCAAGGTTGTTTTTATACGTGGGAGATTAAAAAAAGAGGAAATTGTGATAATTATCCTTAAAAGCACGGTCAAAACCAATAAAAATCTATGAAATAGCTCGAAATAGCAGCACTTTTTATACGTGGGAGGCTGAAAAGTAGGCAAATTAGGATAACCACCATAACCATCTCTGAAAATACCGTCAAAACAGGTATGATTAAAAAAACACTCTATTTAGAATGCCTTTTTCGATATTAAATCTGAACTGTAACATTTGATATAATCACAAGTAAATTAAATATTGGAAAAAGTATTGCTTTTGTGATAATATATAATAAAGTATGTTGTTAAATTAAAGAAAATTAAGAGGTGCAAAATGGTAATAGATGCAAAAGGAAAGGCATGTCCAATGCCGGTAATAATGTTAAAAAAGGAATTAGATGCAGGAACTACGGATATAGCCATTGAAGTTGACAATGCAGGAGCGGTAGAGAATCTAAAAAGGCTTATAGGGACTTATTCTTTGAAAGCTTCTGTAGAGGACAAGCAAGGGGTATATGTGGTTTCAGTGATGCAGGGTGATGAGGATAGCGTTGCAATTATTGGTAATGAGAAGGACGCAAATAAAAACGAAAATAACGGTTTAATAGATACGAAACAAATGAAAGGCATCGGAAACGACTTTAATAATTCCTGTAATATAGGCTGCGGATATTCAGTATTTATAAGCAGAGAAACAATAGGGAACGGCGACGGAGCTTTGGGGCATAATCTTATGAAGATGGCGATATACACACTGTCGGAAAGCGAGCAGATTCCAACTTATTTGTTATTTATGAATGGGGGAGTTAAGCTTCTGACAGGGGAAGAGCCTCAGATAATAGAAAATATAAATACTTTGATTGACAAGGGCTGTCAGGTTTTGGTGTGTGGGACATGTCTTGATTATTATGGAATAAAGGAAAAACTACAAGTCGGCACAGTAAGCAATATGTATGATATTATCAGTAGCATGCAAAATAGTGTAAAAACCATTACATTATAAAGCACAGTATAAATAAAGAGCAGTATAATTTTGAAATAATGTTATATAAATTGGATTCAAAAAGAATCTAACAAAGGTTAAATTTAGAAAATTATGCGACAAGGGCAACTTTGGAAAAAGTTTCAATATATGGAGAACTCGGATATGCAAGAGAATATAATTAATAAAACGGAATTTAGAAAAAAAGAATATTATGTCTTTGCCTTTAATTCTTCTCATGTTGCGATTTCAGCGGAAAAAATCTTGAAAAATCTAGGTGCAATGATGATGCCTACACCAAGAAGTATAAGCGCAAGCTGCGGTATGTCTCTCAAAATTAGCGGGGAAAGAATAGAAGAAGCCCAAAAAACCATAGAGGAATCAAGCATAGCAAAAGAAATGTATACTATTCATAAAATAGAGGATTAGAAAAATTTTGCTTGCTTTTTGCTTAAACCGTGAGTATAATTAAATGGCATGAAATTTGAGAGTTTGCAGCATTTAATTAATTTGGCTGAGAAGTGCAAACGAAGATACAAAAGATTGCTCTCTGTGCAGACAAGGGGTCTGCACCGAAACAGCCTATTAAAATTCCTGTAAAAGCATAAGGAAGAAAATATGGCGAAAAGACCATAGGGAGGTGAAAGAAATGATTAAATATGAAGTAATGTTCATCATCGATCCTACTTTAGAAGATGAAAAGAAGGAAGCTGTAGTTGAAACTGTAAAAGGAATCATTGAAGCGGACGGAGAAGTAACTAAAGTGGATATTTGGGGAATGAGAAGGCTTGCATATCCAATTCAGAAGAAAAACGACGGTTACTACGTTGTTGTTGAATTTAACGCAAGTCCAGAATTACCAAAAGAACTTGACAGAAGACTTAGAATCTCAGATTCTGTAATGAGACATTTAATTGTTAATAAGGAAGAGAAATAGGTCGGGGAGGTCTATATGAATAATGTAGTATTAATCGGAAGATTGACAAGAGACCCTGAAGTAAGATATACACCTGACAGCCAAATGGCAATTGCTAGATTCTCTTTGGCAATAGATAGACCAGTTGCAAAAGGTAAAGAAAAACAAACAGACTTTCCAACAGTAGTAGTTTTTGGCAAGCAGGCTGAGAATTGTGAAAAATACATTTCAAAGGGAAGAATGGTTGCGGTTCAGGGAAGAATTCAAACGGGAAGCTACAAAAATAAAGAAGGGGCAACAGTATATACGACTGAAGTTGTAGCCAACAATGTGGAATTCTTGGATAGAGGAGACAGAGCAGAAGGCGGAACACAAGGTTCGGCTCCAAGGCAAGAATCTGGCATTCCGGAAGGTTTCCAGGCGTTAGAGGACGAAGACATCCCATTCTAGGAGTATTCTGGGTAAATAGGAATTTCCTAAACAAAACTGAAAGGAGAAAGAAGTCATGATGATGGATAAAAGACGTGGCGGTGGCATGAGAAGAAAGAAAGTATGCCAGTTCTGCGCAGATAAAGCAGAAACAATCGATTACAAAGATGTAGATAAACTAAAGAAATATGTGACAGAAAGAGGAAAGATTCTTCCAAAGAGAATCACAGGAACTTGTGCTGTTCACCAGAGAGAAGTTACTACAGCAATCAAAAGAGCAAGAATCGTTGCATTGTTGCCATATGTTGCTGACTAATCAGTAATAATATTAAAAAAAGAGGGGCTATCTCATTAGAGATAGCCCTTTGTTGTGTCGTAGGTGCATAAACCACACTACATCTTGTGGGAGACAAATAATAAAATTTATGATATACTTAATTACTACAGATGTAAGTAAAGGAGTTTATATATATGTATGTAACATTATTAATGCTAGTTATGTTCATTGTTCCTATTCCCATAATTGTAGGAAGAATGAAGAGACAAAAACCACCATATCAAACCATATTGGACGGAATCATAGGTGTTGCACTAGGAAGTGTTTTCCTTTTTATTCTTTCCTCAGTTTCTGGACAGCCATTGTCAGAGACCTTGATGAGTACCTTTGATACTTTTTCAGATTTTATGTTAAACAATGGTAAACTAATGAATAGCTTAGGCATGGCGGATTTTTCACCTGAGGAAAAGAAGGAATTCGTAAAAGCGCTTTTTACTACAGCGGTTGAAGGCCTGCCGGCTGTAATACTGATGTATGCTACAATAATCTCGTATTTTGAATATATGTTTATAGCAAAAATGATAAATTATAATGGTGTGAAAGTACCGGTTTTAGAGAAAATTAAACATTTTACCTTGCCAAGGAATGCAATAACGGGATTTGTTATAATTTTTGTGCTGTCATGGTTGGTAACGGTAATAGGATTGATTCACGGAAACATGCTTACTATGAATGTGAACATGCTATTTGAGTTTGCATTTGCATTGCAGGGGATGGCAGTAATATTTTATTTTGGGGACACCAAAAATTACCCAAAGTTTGTCTCAATAGTTATTGCATTTATTTTTATGTGCAATGGGCTTGGCCGTTTAGTATTATTTGTAGTAGGCGTGATAGATTTAGTAATAGGGCTGAGGGAAAAAATATCACGAAAAATACAAATTAGACGGTAACAAATATGATAAAATAAAATTTCAAGGAAATAGAGTGTGTTGATTATATAATTCTGTTTGTAATTTTCGAAAGAAATTGAATGGATGTTAATAAGGAGAGATTATGGGTGAGAGAAGAATAGAAAAATTACTTTCTGCGTATAGCCCTTTTCCAATGTGTATAGTAAATGAGCAAGGAAAAGTAACAAGAGCTAGCTCAAAAATTGATGAAGTTTTTATTTATGATGGGATAAGAGATGCGGATATTTTTGCACTTACAGGAATAAAGCATCAGGATTTTTTTGATAGTGCTATTAGTGATAAAGGCTTACTATTACAGAGAAATGGTAAGGTTTTTAGAATAAATGTAGTGATGCTCGATGAAAACATCGAGGCTGGAGTAGCAATATATTTTAATGATATTACAAACTATGAAAATTTAAAAAAAATGTATAATGATGAGAAAATATGTATGGAGCTTATTAACATAGATAATTTCGATGAATTGTCCTCAGGTAGTTCAGAAGGCAAAACCTTGTCGGTAACAACAGAGCTAGACAGGATAATCAGGCAATGGGCAAATAGGATGAATTCTTCTGTAACCCATCACAAGGATCATATGTATTTTATGGTTACTCCATACGAGTATTATGAAAAAATGGTAGAAAACAAGTTCTCCATTTTGGATGATGTAAGGCAAATAGAAACAGATACGGATTTTCCTGTAACAATAAGCATAGGAATAGGAATAGGAGGGAAAAACCCTGCAATAAATGATCAATATAGCCAAGATGCCATGGACTTAGCATTGGGCCGCGGTGGTGACCAGGTAGTGATAAAAATGGGCAACAAGATACAATATTATGGTGGCAAGGCTGCGGCTGTTGAAAAGAGCAACAAAGGAAAATCAAGGATTATGGCTCATGCGTTGAAACAGTTGATAGATCAGGCTTCTAAAGTAATAATAATGGGGCATAAAAACCCTGACATGGATTCCTTTGGTTCCGCCTTGGGTGTATATAGAATAGCTACTGAAATTAATAAGGAAACATATATACTTATAAATAAATTTAACGACACTTTGTCAGTACTATATAATCAAGCGGTAGAGGCAGATGTATATAATTTAATTAATTCCGAAAAAGCAAGGAGTATTATAGATAAAGATACATTATTGATAGTCCTTGATACCCATAGACCTAGCTTGATGGAAATGCCAGAATTACTTGAAGAAACAGACAAAGTGGTTGTAATTGACCATCATAGAAAACTTGAAGAATGTGTGGAAAATCCAATTCTTTCATATATGGAAGCATATGCTTCTTCTACCTCAGAATTGATTACAGAAATTTTACAATACTCTGTTGACAGAAAGGTAGTAACAAAATTAGAGGCAGAAGCACTTCTTGCAGGAATTACGGTGGACACAAACAGATTTGCAGTAAAGACAGGGGTCAGAACCTTTGAAGCGGCTTCATGGCTTAGACGTTGGGGTGCAGATACTTCTGCAGTGAAGAGGTTTTTCCAGACAGATGTTGAGGCTTTTAAGCTAAAAGCGAATTGTGTTGCAAATGCCAATTTCGCAACACAAGGAGTTGCCATATCCATATGTGAAGGAACCCATTCTGACGCGCAGATTATAAATTCACAAGCAGCGGATGAGCTACTATCAATTAAGGGAATAAGAGCCAGCTTTGTGGTAGGAACTAATGATAGGGGCAAAACTGTTATCAGCGCAAGATCCCTCGGTGAAATAAATGTTCAGGTAATAATGGAGAAATTTGGCGGTGGAGGTCATCTGACTACGGCAGGTGCTCAGGTTGATGAAACACCGGAGGAAACCATAGAGAAATTAAAAAGCATATTAGAAGAAGAGTTGACTAAAGGGAGGTA
>CAZWCK010000028.1:0-13745 GCA_964632625.1 uncultured Oscillospiraceae bacterium | reverse complement strand
GAACTATTGTAATTTCAGACAGGGAAACTAAAATTGCAGATATAATGCTTGAGGATTATGTTTATGTAAATGTATATGATGATAGGGAAGACGTTTCAGAGGTTTTTAAAAAGTATGGGTTTTTGGCAATTCCTGTAGTAGATAAGGAACATAGATTAGTAGGAATAATTACAGTTGATGATATATTGGATGTAATAGAAGATGAAAATACCGAAGACTTTCAGAGAATGGCGGGAGTTATAGATGATTCCGACAAGGATTATCTGGATTTAAGCGTGTGGAAGCATGTAAAAAACAGATTGCCCTGGCTATTTATTCTTATGTGTTCATATGTGGTTACAGGAGGAATAATTGCAAGTTTTGAAGATGTTCTTTCAAAGGTTATCTGCCTTGTTGCATATATGCCAATGCTTATGGGTACAGGCGGAAATTCAGGTTCACAGTCGGCCACGCTTATAATAAGAGGTATGGCAGTTGATGAAATAGATTTGTCAGATGTGGCAAAGGTGTTATGGAAAGAATTAAGGATAAGCATAATTATAGGGATTGCCTTGAGTTCTCTTAATTTTATCCGCATTTGTTGGTTTGATGGGGAAGGACCAATGATTGCTTTTACAGTATGTTTGGCAATGTTAGTAATAGTAATAGCAGCCAAGGTTATAGGAAGCATGCTTCCTATGTTTGCAAAGAAAATAGGCATAGACCCAGCATTGATGGCAACACCAATGATTTCTTCCCTTACAGATATGGTGTCTGTGGTAACATATTTTTTCTTAGCAACATTTATTTTAGGAATTTAACTGAGGCTGTACAAGAATCTTAAAATTATAGTAATTCAACCCCAAAAAATAAAAAAAATCAGTTTAATATTTTACGAATATGTAAATACTGTTATTATAACGCATGCGAATAATTTAAGTGAGGAGATGGTTAAATGATGGCTGCAAGTGAGTAGCAAGTATATAAACATATTCATATAATAAACATAGATACAAAAAGAAAAATCTAAATTATAAGGGGTTGAGAGACTTGATAGTAAAAAAAGGCGATATCTTTTTTGCAGATTTAAGTCCGGTTGTAGGCTCTGAACAGGGAGGCGTAAGGCCTGTGTTAGTTGTTCAAAATAATATTGGAAACAAGTACAGTCCCACAATAATCGTTGCAGCGGTTACCTCTCAGATAAATAAGGCAAAATTGCCAACACATGTAGAAATAGATGCAGTAAATAATGGTCTTTCAAAGGATTCAGTTGTTCTAATGGAGCAACTAAGGACCATAGACAAACAACGATTGAAGGAAAGAATAGGAACTATAAATCAAGAACTATTACCGAATGTTGATGAGGCTCTCAGTGTGAGTCTCGGCATTTCAAATAGTTTAATATAGACAATAGTAAATATATTTTGGAGGTACCTCATGAAAAGAAAATTGGGAATGATAGTAGCATTAGTTTTGATTATGGTGGTAGGTGTTACAATAGTAGCATTTGCAAATGCAAATGCACCAGGTTCCGAAAGTGATCCTGTAGTCACAAAGAGTTATGTAGACAGTCAGAGCAAGTATACGCCAATTTCTTTGAAACCCGGTCAGAAGTTGATTGGTGGTGAAGGTACTGAGCTGATTTTGCGAAGCGGAGAAGCTACAGCTATTGACAATGGTGCCAATGGTATTTCAGATATTACTGCAGGAAAAGATTTAATTACAGGTATGCAGGTTGGTTTAAACCACCTGCTACTTGTTCCAAGAGATGATGGGCGTGGTATAAATGCTATTACAGATATATGGATTATGGTAAGGGGAACATATAAAATACAATAGAAAATTGCAGGTTATTGATAAAATTTCATATACATATTTTATTTTGAGGAGTTACATAGGATGAGAGAGTTTATTAAGGAAAACAAAATTATATTAGGTATGATGGCAATTATATTTATTGCCTGTTTTTTTGTGTTATTTAACAGGGTGAGTGTGGAAAATAACAACAAGACATATGATATCGTGATTGACTATAATGAAATAGAAAAATTAGCAGAGCAATCTGAACATGATGTTTCATGGTGGCTATCCGAGTTTAAAGATATGGGAATTACACAAGTGGGTTTGCAGGAAGAAAATATTATCTCATTGATGGAAAATTCATATTTGTCCGTAAGTGGAGAAGTTATGCACAATCTAATGATGGATGCTGATTGGATGTCAGAATATCCAGAAGAATTTGTTGAAAACATTAGAAAGAATGGATTTGACGAATTTGATGTTATGATTGAGGCAAAAGGTAATGATGCAATAAGTTTGGTTGCAGATAATATCAAAGAGAGAATACCAAAAGAAAAGTATGTTGATTTTAAAGATGATGATAAATACTATGTACTTATTGATGGTACATCAGATATGACTCTTTATTCCGAAAAGTATAAATATATGAATTCAAAAAACGGAGGATTTATTGAAAAAATTGATGTTATAGGCTCTAAACTCATGTATATAAGTTTGGGATTCAGTCAAGACAAGTTAAACAAGATTCAAAGCTTGGGTATGGAAATTGTTCCAAGGACATTGAGTTATACGGGATGGAATGACACGAAATTTGCGGAAGCAGTAGTTAAAGGATATGAGAAATATGGAATTAATCCTAAATATATAATTGTTGGAGGAGAAGCAGTATTTGGTTTTGATGATGGAATAGATTTTGCCAAGGATTATATTGCTGACAATGGTGTTACCATAGGATTAATTGAAAACACCACACAGCTTCAGAATATTTTGCAATATGGAGTTGAAGAAATTGCACAAGCAACGAATTATGATACGGTTCGTGTGTTCAGTGTTTGGGATTATATCCAAAACAGATATCAATATTATGGTTATGAAGGCGCAAAGGAAATTGAAAACACTTTATTTCGTGCAATTTCAGAGAGAAATATAAGGGTTATCTATTTTAAGCCAATTAAAGAACTAAAGGATTTACATACATATGTAACTGATATAGAAGAGTACAAGACAATGTTTGCAAATCTTGATGAAAGATTGTCCGAACACGGAATTACAAGAGGGCAGGCTTCTGTAATGGAGGATTATCACGTTGATACTCTATTAAAAATTATTTTGGGGTTTGGTTGCGCTCTTGGAGCAGTACTTCTTTTGAGATGTTTCCTTCCGATAAATAGGAAATGGTCATTTGTTTTGAGTGGATTAGGTATTGTAGGCGTGGTAGGAGCATTTTTCATAATGCCGAATACTTCAGAGCTTATTGCAAGTTTTTCGGCAGCAGTGGTTTTCTCCTGTCTTGCTATAACATTTTTTACTTATAGGGCACAAAGCTGCAGAGATCAATTGGAACAAAACGCAAAATTATCTAAGATAATGATTGCAGCCACAGGAACGCTTGTAGCATCTGTGTTGATTGCATTATTTGGTGGAATGCTTACAGCAGCCCCTATTTGTTCTATAAATTATATGTTAGAAATAAATATTTTCAGAGGAGTAAAGCTGGCGCAATTATTGCCAATAGCCTATTTTGCCATTGCATATTTATCATATTTTGGATATGGTGATAAAAAACGGGTTAATGGAAAATTGGAATTTCATGATATTAAAGATATGCTTGATGCAAGCATAAAGGTGTGGATGATATTGCTAGGAGTTGTTGTACTGGGAGTTGGTGCATATTACATAATGAGAACTGGACATGATTCTTCAATAGAGGTATCAAGTACAGAAATGCTGTTCAGAAATAAACTTGAGGAAATGTTTATTGCAAGACCGAGAACAAAAGAATTTTTATTTGCATTCCCATGTATAATGCTTATGGTTTATTGTGCCGTAAGAAGATTTAAGCTGTGGAGCATATTATTTGGATTGGGTGGAGTCATAGGGATGACTTGTGTTGTAAATACATTTATGCACATCAGAACACCGTTATATCTTGGCTTCATAAGAACAGGATATTCATTGTTCTTTGGAATAATGGCAGGGTTAGTTGGAATCTTGGTATTTGAAGCACTATATAAACTATATAACAGGTATATCAAACATTATTTTGATAATGAAACAAGCAAGAATATGATGAAAATTTTAAAAGATGAGGCATAGAGTATAGAATGTATAAAATACTTATTTCAGGATATTATGGATTTAATAACATAGGAGATGAATCTATTCTCAGTGCAGTTGTAGAAAATTTGAAAGATAGACTTTCAAATATAGAAATAACCGTGTTATCACAAAACCCAGAGTCTACAAAAGAAAAATACAGCGTGAATTCTGTAAATAGAAAATCAATGAAATCAATAGTTTCGGCTGTCAGGAAATGTGATTTGCTTATAAGTGGCGGGGGAAGCTTGTTGCAAGATGTAACCAGTAAGAAAAGCATACTGTATTATTTATTTATTATGTGGCTTGCAAAATTTTTCGGCAAAAAGTTTTTTATATATAGTCAGGGCATAGGACCGATAAACTCAAAATTAAATAGAAGACTGACAGCAATGACTTTAAAAAAAGCAAGCGGAATTGTGGTAAGGGACGTTTTTTCCAAAGAACTTCTCATGGAGATTGGAATACAGGAGAAGGACATTGAAGTTACTGCCGATCCTGTTATAAGAGTGAAGCCTGTTGAACTGGAATTGGGAAGAAAGATACTTTTTGATGAGGGTTTTGTTAAGGATGATAAGAAGAAGGCTATAGGGTTTGCAATAAAAGAAAAAAAACTAGACAGTGAATTTGTAAGAGAGCTTGCCATATCTATAAAAAAATTGTCAGATGAACAAAATGCCAAGGTAGTACTTATTCCTTTTCATTACTCGGAAGATATGGCAGTTATTTGTGAGCTTGAAAAGCGTTTAGGAGACAGAGTATGTGCAATAAAGCACAAATACCTAACAAACGAAATGCTTAGCATTATTGGCAATATGGACATCCTTGTGGGAGTACGGCTTCATTCTCTTATACATGCTGCAATTATGGATGTTCCTATGATTGCAATTTCATATGACCCCAAAATCAATTCTTTTATGAATTCAATGGGTCTTAAGGCAATGTGCAGCATATATGATTTTAACAATGAATATTTTTTGGAGGAGTTTTCGAAAACTCTGGCAGATGAAGATATAATCCGAAAGAAAGTAAAAAAAAGGATTTCAGAATTGATTAAAAATCTAGATACGAACGAGGAAATGATTGAAAAGTTGATGAAAAGAGGAAGTTGTTAAATAATGGCGAATGTTGATGAAAAAGAAATAAAAAGAGTAAGGATATTGGATGTGCCTGTTGACATGGTAAGTAGTGTTCAGGCATTGACAATTTTTGAGGATATGATGGAGGAAGAAGGATGCAAGCTTATAGTTACTCCAAATTCTGAAATTGTGATGAATGCCACAAAAGATGCGGAGCTAAAAAAACTTATTGAAGAAGCAAGGCTTATCATACCTGATGGAGTTGGGCTTGTTTATGCATCAAAAATCATAGGGGAGCCATTGAATGAGAGAGTGACGGGTATAGATTTTCTTAGTAGCACTCTTGAATATCTTGAGAAAACAGGTAAATCAATATATCTTCTTGGAAGTAAACCTGCAAATGAGGAGAGAGCTTCAGTTGCAGCTTTAGCAGGACAAAACATGAAAATAAAATATCCTGATTTGAGGATTGCGGGTACTCATGATGGCTATTTCAAAAAGGAGGAGGAACCTGCGCTTGTGAAAGAGATAAACGAAAGTGGTGCAGATTTCTTGTGTGCTGCCTTAGGAGCACCTAAACAGGAAAAATTCATATATGAACATAGAAATGAATTTACAAATATAAGAGCAGGAATAGGTGTAGGGGGGAGCTTAGATGTCTGGGCAGGAACCGTAAAAAGGGCTCCGCAGTTCTATCAGAAGCATGGTTTAGAATGGCTGTATAGATTTGTCAAAGAACCTACTAGATTTAAGAGAATCTTACAATTGCCATTGTTTATGGTAAGAGTAATTATTGAAGGTAAATTAAAATAAATTTTATGGAGGAATTTTGGTAATGAGTTATGTAGAGTTAAAAAAGACTGCTGCAAATATTAGAACGGGGATTGTCAAAGCAATCGGTGCAGCAGGTTCAGGTCATCCGGGGGGGTCACTTTCAGCGGCAGATATAGTTACTGCATTGTATTTCAAGGAAATGAATATTGATCCTAAGAACCCAAAGATGGCGGGAAGGGACAAGTTTATTTTGTCCAAAGGACATGCAGGTCCTGTGCAGTATGCAGCGCTTGCAGAAAGAGGGTATTTCCCCAAGGAGGATATACTTCAATTGAGAAAGCTGGGAGGCAAATTCCAAGGTCATCCCGATATGAAGAAGGTCCCCGGCGTAGAAATGTCTACAGGATCTTTGGGACAAGGTTTTTCAGTAGCAGGCGGCATGGCAATTGCCAACAAACTAGATAACAATCCCGGTAGAATATATACATTACTAGGAGATGGCGAAATCCAAGAAGGAATTATCTGGGAAGCAGCCATGTCGGCAGCTCATTACAAGCTGGACAATCTTGTGGCAATAGTTGATAATAATGGTTTGCAGATTGACGGCAAAAATGATGATGTAATGAAAGTAAGTCCTATTGACGAAAAATTTAAGGCTTTTGGTTGGAATGTGATAAACATTGACGGACATGACTTTGGGCAGATTCTTGAAGCATTTGACAAAGCTAGAGCTTGCAAGGGCATGCCTACAGCTATTATTGCAAAGACCGTTAAGGGTAAAGGAGTATCTTACATGGAGGACAATGCAGGTTGGCATGGAAAGGCACCAAAGCCAGAGGAATTGGAGCAGGCAATGAAAGAACTCGGAGGTGAATGGTAATGGCAGAAAAAATTGCTACAAGACAAGCCTATGGACAGGTTTTAGTTGAATTGGGAAAAGACAATAAAAATTTAGTAGTTATGGATGCGGATCTTTCAAAATCCACGATGACTGCGGAATTTGGAAATGCATATCCGGAAAGATTCTTTGACATGGGTATCGCAGAACAAAACATGTACGCTACAGCATCAGGAATTGCACTTTCGGGGAAAGTTGTTTGCGCTAGTACTTTTGCGATGTTTGCATCGGGAAGAGCTTTTGAGATAATAAGAAATTCCATAGGATATCCACATGCAAATGTCAAGGTATGTGCTACTCATTCAGGCATTACTGTAGGTGAGGACGGCGCCAGTCATCAGACCTTTGAGGACATTGCTCTGATGAGGACAATTCCCGGAATGACAGTGGTGAATCCATCTGATGGTTATTCTGCAAAGGAATTAATGAAGCAGGTAGTTGGATTTGAAGGTCCTGCATATGTGAGACTTGGAAGAGTGGCTGTTCCGACTTTATATAAAGAAAGTGATAGTATTAAGCTCGGCAAGGGAAACTGCATTCGTGAAGGAAAAGATGCAACAGTGATTGCAACAGGAATCATGGTGAATGAAGCAATGGTAGCAGCAGAGGAATTGGCAAAAGAGGGCATAGAAGTAAGAGTAATCGACATGCATACCATCAAGCCTCTTGATGAGGAAATAATTATAAAGGCAGCTCAGGAGACTGGCAAAATCATAACTGCGGAGGAACATTCAGTAATAGGTGGCCTTGGCTCGGCAGTGGCTGAGGTGGTAGTAAAGGAATATCCTGTGAAGATGGTGTTTGTAGGTCAGAAGGATTGCTTCGGAGAATCAGGAAAACCGGATGAACTGAAACAAAAATACGGAATGACAGCAAAAGAAATCATTGCGGCCGTGAAACTTTAGGAATATGAAACTCTCTTAGTGAATAAGTATAATTATAATGAAATTATAACACGAAGGGAGTTTTTTATTGTGAGAGATAGAGGGTTATTAAAAAAAATACATTGGCCAAAAAAGAAAATCATATGGATAGTGTTGATATTGGCGTTGGCAACAGGGTTTGTTGCAATGCATATGATGAATGGTGATAAGAAGGTTGAATATACTGCTCTTGGGGAAACAGAGTATCCGCAGGACATAGTAAGTCAAGTAATACCACAATACAGGGATTTAGAAAGAGCGCTTGCCTGCGTAGTTGATGATGAAGTATATGTACTTGTAACAAGAGGGGAAAAACCAACATCAGGTTTCGAAATTGAAATCGATAATATGATTTTGGAAAATAAGGATGGAAAAAGCAATCTGGTTGTATTTGCAAAATTTGCCGATCCAACGCCAGAGGATTCTATATCACAAGTGCTGACTTATCCTCTTAGTGTAGCAAAGACTAATTTGGAAAAATTGCCGGATGATATAGAACTCAGAGTGATTTATGAATAAATAAAAACACCTTTACAAAATATTACAAAAATTGTACAATATAGAAAATAAGCTATATTGTACAATTTTAATTTTGGGGGAATTAAACTAATGATGAACAGGCTTTTTTTGAGAGAAGAGGATCAAAATAACAGCTTTTCTTATTATGAAAAAGAAAAAATAGGGGTAATAGGAATGGGAAATGGAGCGGGTGCAACATTCATAGCCACAGCTCTTGCAAAGCACTTATCTTTAGATAAAGACAAACAAGTAGCATTTGTGGACGTGAATTTTGGTAATAATCAAAGAATGACTTTTGATGCTTTGGGAATGGACAAGCGTTTTGTCGAGAGGGAATTTCATGATTTTTTTCAATTAGCCGATACCGGAGCAAAAATAAAAGGAGTATATAATATTGATGAGAAAATAAATTGGGCCCTGCAAGTGCCGTTATATTTGAGAAAAACAAATTGCTTGGAAGGGAAACTAAATGAATATGGTGAGGCGAGCTTGCTTAGGGTTATAAACAGCATATCGGGAAATATGATTATTTGTGATTTTGATGTACAGTATCAGGACAAAAACAGTAATAGTATGATTGAAATTTTAAAAGACATGGATGTGATAGTACTAGTAGTTGATCCTTTACCTTCAAGAATGATAGGTGGATATAAGATTATGGGGATTGCAAAGATGTTGAAGATGAAGGGGAAAAATATTATTACAGTTATAAATAAGAACAATACTGGTGTAATAAAAAAGGAACTATATGCATTTACAAAATTGAAAAATCCTATAATAATTCCATATGTAAATCAAGAATTAATATATGCAGCGGAATATAATTGTAAAATTCCCTATAGTAAAAAAAATATAATTGATGTAATTGGAGAAGAAATTGAAAAAATTTCACGAAATCTACACTAAATATTAATACTTATATAATAATCTTCTCTTTAAAAATCAATTAAAATGTTGTATAATGTTATATAATTTAATATAATATGGTGGAGCGTAGGAAATGCTTTGTCATTTTAGGATAACAAAGATGGTGGTAGAGGATTAATGATAGAATTTACGAATGTAACAAAGAAATACAATACAAATATGGGCATTGAGGATATTAGTATTAAAATAAATAAAGGAGACTTTGTGTTTTTAGTAGGACCTTCAGGTGCTGGGAAATCTACATTTATTAAATTGATACTGAAAGAAATCAATGCGGATTCAGGAAGTATAACTGTTAATGGGACTGAAATTACAAATCTTTCAAACAGAGGTATTCCTAAATTAAGAAGAAGCATAGGCATAGTATTTCAGGATTTTAGACTTTTATCTCAAAAGTCTGTATTTGAGAATGTGGCCTTTGCAATGGAAATCATGCACATGAGTCCAAGAGCCATAAGGAGACAGGTACCACAGGTACTTTCTCTTGTTGGTATCAGTAGCAAGGCACACAAAAAGCCAGATGAATTATCTGCGGGTGAACAACAAAGAGTTGCAATTGCAAGGGCTATTGTTAACAATCCTACAGCACTGATAGCGGACGAGCCTACAGGAAATTTAGACCCTGATACGGCATGGGAAATAATGCGACTTTTGGAGCAGATAAACTTGAGAGGAACTACAATTGTCATGGTGACACATGCCAAGGATATTGTGGATAAGATGGGTAAACGTGTCATAGCAATAGAAAAAGGCAAAGTTGTCAGAGATAATTTTGGTGCTTACGGCTACAATGGAAATGACAATATACATAAAGGAATGTACCAAGGAGGGGATTTGAATTATCATGCTAAATAGTATTTTTTATGCAATAAAACAATCTTTTCTCCAAGTTTACAGAAATAGATCAATGAGCATAGCTTCATTATTTTCAATTACAGCTATGCTGCTTATTTTAGGGTTGTTCTTCGTTGCTGCTGTAAATATAGATTTAGCTATAGAAGCCGCAAAGAATGACTATGAGACAGTGCAGATTTTCCTTGAAGATGAAACCACACTTGAGCAAACAAACGAGATGATGAATACTTTTGAAAAAATGCCTGAGGTTGTTGAAACTTCATATATGTCAAAGGAAGAAGCTATGGACCAACTGAGGTTGGATTGGGGAAATGATGGAGAAATGTTGAATTCTCTTTCTTCAAATCCACTTCCAAATGCTATTGTAGTACAGGTTGGAGAACTGCAGGATGCAGATGCCTTAGTTGAACATGCAAGAAATATCAGTGGTGTGGAAAGTGTAATGTACTACAAGGACACCGTTGAAAAATTAGTTAAAGTCACTGATTCAATGCAGATGGGAGCATTAATTGTTATGATATTTTTGGTAATTGTTTCTGTTGTTGTTGTTTCCAATACGATTAAGCTTACTGTGCTTGCAAGGGAAAAAGAAATAGAAATAATGAAATATGTGGGGGCTACAAACTGGTTTATAAGGGGACCTTTCTTGATAGAAGGTATTTTGATTGGTTTATTATCTGCATTGGTTTCTTCGGGACTGATAGCACTTATATATGATAAAATTGTAGAGCTTGCAGGAGAGAATGTACTCTTGATATTGAGAATGCAGATGGTTTCTGTAGAATTTTTGACGTTTAATCTGATATGGATTTTTATTGCACTTGGTGTAAGTATAGGTGCAAGTGGAAGTATCATATCTATGAGAAGGTTTTTGGATACATAGTAAATTAGGGGGTAGAAAATGATAAAACTCATAGGGAAAAAGATAATAGCAATTGCTCTTATGGTATCTCTTTTTGGTATGGGAATGAATATGGGGCTTGCTTATGCTGATGAAACCGACATAACACAACAACAGTCAGCTCTTGATCAGATTAATAAGCAAAGAGAGGAATTGAAGAAGGAAATAGATTCTGGGAAGAAGGTTGTTAGTTCATTAAATAAGGAAATAAAGAATTTGGAAAGTAATATTGCAATGACACAGCTTGAAATCAATCAGCTGTCAGGCAGTATTTCGCTTACTGAAGGTAAAATAAATGAGGCACTTGCAGAACTAGATAAACTTCAAGCCGATATTGATAAGCAAAATCAGGAGTTAGGTCTGAGGCTTCGCAGTATGTACAAAAATGGTTCAGTAAGTTATATAGAAGTTCTTTTGGGTTCCAGTGGCATTACGGAATTTATGACTAATCTGGATAGAGTGCAGAGAATATATGAGAGCGATAAACAGGTTTTGGAAACTCTTCAAGAGGAACAAAAATTAATACAGACAAAAAGGCAATATCTTGAAGGATTACAAGCAAGTCTTGAACAAAATAAACAGGATCAAGCAAATAAAAAAGCCGGTTTAAGTGAAAACCAAAAGCAAGTTGCGGTAAAGAAAAATGATGTGGTGCAAGATGTAAAAGCACTTGAAGAGCAGGAAAACGTACTTATTGCAGAAGCAAATGCATTGACGGCAGAAATTCTTAAATTACAAGGAAAGGGAGATTATATTGGTGGCATAATGATGTGGCCTGCACCGGGAGTTTCTAAGATTACTTCGGGGTTTGGAAACAGACTGCATCCTATTTTGAACTACAAGAAACTTCATACAGGTATAGATATCGGATGTAAAAGTGGTACTAGCATAGTTGCAGCAAATGCGGGAACGGTTATAAAAGCAGCATGGAACAATAGCTATGGGAATATGGTCATGGTCGACCATGGTGGAGGAATTGTTACCCTTTATGCACATAACAGTAGTTTGCTAGTCAAGACAGGAGATGTGGTTTCCATGGGACAGGCAATTGCAAGCTCGGGTTCCACAGGAATGTCAACAGGACCCCATCTGCATTTTGAAGTGCGTGTAAATGGTAAATATGTTGATCCATTATGCTATGTTAAGGCAAAGTAGAAGCGTTATATAGTATAACAAATTTAGAATTACAAAATTAATTGTATCGGAAAAGTGATATAAATGAATAAAATTAATCCACTGGTTATAGATTTATTACATAAAAGAGGCATTGATACTGAAGAAGATATCCAGGAATTTTTATCCGACAAACCTCAAAAAACTTATGATCCATTCCTGCTTATGAATATGAAAGCGGGAGTGGATTTAATATTGTCTACTATTAGGGAAGGAAAAAGCATATGTATTTATGGAGATTATGATGCGGATGGAATTACTTCTGTTACTCTAATGTTACAGGTTCTTGGACAACTGACTGATAAACTGTCGTATTATATACCCTCCAGATTTGAAGAAGGATATGGATTAAATAATAGTGCCATAGATATAATAAAAGAAAGGGGTGCAGATTTAATAATAACAGTTGACTGTGGTAGTGTTTCTTTTGAAGAGGTAGAATATGCAAAGAGAATCGGACTGGGCATTATTGTAACCGATCATCATAGCATTACAGACAAAAAAGCAGATTGCATTTTAATAAATCCTAAGCAACCGGGTTGTCAATATCCCTTCAAATATCTAGCCGGGGTGGGAGTAGCCTTCAAACTGGCACAAGCTCTTTCCAAACAGGGTGAAATTACCAAGAGTACTTTGAACAAGGTACTAGATGTGGTTGCAATTGGTACAATCGGAGACATAGTTCCTCTTGTTGACGAAAACAGAACGATTGCAAAATATGGAATGAGGGCATTAAACAATACAAGCAGAAAAGGGCTAACCTCTTTAATCAATGCAATATCCTTAAAAAAAGGCAAAATATCTTCTGATAATGTCGCATTTGGAATAGTACCTCATTTGAATGCAGCAGGCAGAATGTTAGATGCGAAAATAGCAGTGGAGCTGTTAGTTTGCCAAGACGAACAGAAAATTCAAGAGCTTGTTTGCAGGCTCGTGGAAAATAACAAGGAAAGAAAAAAAGTACAAGAACAATCATACAAGATATGCCTCGAAATCATTGAAAACACCTGTATAGATGATAATTTTATTGTAATGACATGTGAGGATGCTCATGAGGGAATTGCAGGTATAGTTGCAGGAAAGTTAAAGGAAAAATTTAATAAACCTGTAATAATAACTACTCCGTCAGGGGAATACTTAAAGGGTACGGGGAGATCCATAGAGGGAATTAATTTATATGAAACCTTAAGGTGTTGTGAAGAATTGTTTTTTAGGTTCGGATGGCATGCAGGGGCGTGTGGATTCTTAATGGAAAAAGATAACTTTAAACTTTTAAAAGAAAGTCTTAACAAAATTTTGGATAAAAAGTTAGAGGAAGAACCAACCTTATTAGAGAAGAAAATATTTGCAGATATTGATTTGGATATTGGGAATATTGATCTTGAGTTAATATTAGATATGGAAAAATTATCTCCTTTTGGTAATCAAAATGAGAAACCCATTTTTCTTTTGAAAAATGTTATTGCAGAAGATTTACAGCTTATGGGTGAGGAAGAAACACATGGGAGATTTGTGGCAATGTGCAATACGGGCGAGAAGATAAAGTGTATTTTATTTAGCAGGATAAAGGAATATATTGACTTACTGGGAAGACAGGAACC